>JAITMK010000033.1 GCA_031277415.1 Azoarcus sp. | reverse complement strand
AAGGGCCGCACACGCCAGCGTTTGGTGTCGAAGCCGCCGACAATGGAGAATATCGCTGCGCTTTCCAGCGCCTCGTCTTCGCTGAGTGGCGGCAACAGCCCCGGCAAGCGCCTGGCCAGCATCGACTTTCCCGTGCCCGGCGGGCCGTAGAACAATATTGAATGCGCCCCGGCTGCGGCCACTTCCAGCGCGCGCCGCGCCAGGAATTGTCCACGCACATCGATGAGGTCGGG
This sequence comes from Azoarcus sp., assembly GCA_031277415.1. GTDB lineage: Bacteria > Pseudomonadota > Gammaproteobacteria > Burkholderiales > Rhodocyclaceae > WRNU01. Next base: position 41,887 of record JAITMK010000033.1, on the reverse strand, counting down.
GGTGTCGTTTTCGCCTGTTCCCGCGCTCGCGGGAGCGATATGAGGCTGAATGATGGCCTGCCCGGTGAGGTGGGCGCAGATTGCCAGCAGTGAATCTGCCGCCTGCACCGTTACGCCACGCGCCAGAGCGGCTTCATCGGCATTGGTTCGCGGAAGAAACAGCGCCCTCCCTGCCCGCCGGGCAGCCAGCGCGGCGGCCAATGCGCCGCGAATGCTGCGCAGAGTGCCATTGAGCGACAGTTCCCCGCAAAATTCATGACCTTCAAGCGCCTGCGCAGGTATTTGCCGCGAAGCCGCCAGGATGCCCAGCGCGATGGGCAGATCGAAACGCCCGCCTTCCTTGGGCAAATCGGCCGGCGCAAGATTGACGGTGATGCGGTGTTTCGGAAACTCGAATTTGGAAATCGCCAGGGCTGCCCGCACCCGGTCGCGCGCTTCGCGCACCTCGGTATCAGGCAGCCCGACGAGGGTGAAGGACGGCATACCGAAGGCAAGATGAACTTCGACCGTGACCTCGGGCGCGGCAAGTCCATCGAGCGCACGGGTACGGACAAGCGCAAATGTCATTCAAATCTCCATCCAGGTAAACACCAGGATGTATTATGACAAATTATTTTTGCGAATGGAATGTTATGGGAGCGGCGTCACGTAAACGACACAGGAGTCGGTTGGCTCAGCATCACCTGGCGCCGAAGGTGCCCCAGTACCGTATCGAGTTTTGATCGGAAATATGCTTTAAACACATTTTTAATGCAAAATAATGCTTGAAAAGCATACTTTACCCCATGAAAATGATTTTTACAGCCAACGATGTTGCCGCTCTTATTCGGACTGCCCGCACCCGCAGGGGACAAACTCAGGCGCAATTCGCCGCGTTTCTGCGTGTTTCACAGTCCCAGTTAAGCCGTTACGAGCGAGGAAAATACAACCCGCCCGCCAGGGTGATCAATATCTGTATGCGAGAGGCGCATATCAGCAATGAGGCACCGGCACCATCGGCTGACGACCTCGCTCAGCAGGTACGAATGACATTGGCAAGTCCGGATAAGGAGCAGGCACGCCTCGCCGTTGCCAACCTGTTGGCAGCAGTGACGAACGGCCCGGCCCGTACATAGGAAAGAACACGATGGCACAGCGCGACAACAACGGCGGCGAACTGAGCTCCGTACCACGCAACCCGCTCATCGCCGCAGTGCTGCATGAAACCTTGTTTGCCGAAACTAAAGGCAGCGGCATCCGTACCATCCGCGATGCCATGGATGAGGCCGGGCTTGTGCCGCCCCTGTTTGAATCCGACCGCGAACAGGATCAATTCACCGCCTTGTTCTCCTTTCATCACTTTCTGGGCGAAGACGACATCCGTTGGCTGGCCCGCTTCAAAGACCTGCATCTCAGCAACGAAGAAGCGCGCGCCCTGGTCATGGCTCGGGAAATCGGCGCCATCGACAACGCCAGCTACCGCAACCTGAACAAGGTGGATACCTTGGCCGCCAGTGCCGCCTTGGGGCGGCTGCGTGATGCCGGGTTGCTCTCGCAGCGCGGACGCGGCTCGGCCACCTGGTATCAGCCGACTGAAAAATTGGTCGGCGAGTCTGACGATCAGGACGAGGGAATGGGGGACTTATCTAGCAAGTCAGGCTCCTTATCCAGTAAGTCCGACGCCTTATCCAGTAAGTCCGACTCCTTATCCAGTAAGTTGGATAAGGAAAGAAATGCCCTGTTGAACGAGCTTCCAGGGCAGATGGCAGCCCGCGTTGGCGGTATAGGCCAGCGCCACCCGCCAGAACAAGTACGCGAACTGGTGGCCGAACTCTGCCACTTGCGGGCGTGGCGCGTTGAAGAGTTGGCCTTGCTACTCAACCGCAAGGCCGAAACCGTTCGACAAGATTACCTTCGTCCACTGCTGGCGGAAAAACGCATTGCCATGACACTGCCCGACAAGCCCAACTCGCCGCAACAGGCGTATCGCAGTGTGGAAGGGGAGGAAACATGAAACGGATGGCAATGATTCGAGGCAAGTTGAAAAGGACGGGGTATGACTTCTGAAGAACCTACCCGTAAATCTCTGGCCGCAGAATTAGCTCCCCTCGCCGCCCAACTATGCGAACTTCAGAATCGGGCTGTGCGGGCATATGAGCCGATCATTGGGCGCATCATCCGTTCAGGCTCGCAAGATGTCCGTGAAATTGAAGCGACGCTCGATGGTTTGCTGGACTTCGCCTGTGTGCCCGATGGGCTGAAACTCTTCAAAGCGCTTTGCCGTTATTATTATGCCATTGACCCGGTTGCGACAGTCGGCTATGTGCAGAGCTATCGGGAGCTTTGGGATGAGGATTCGGAGGGCGAGGAATGAGCGGCAGGAAGTTGGTGGAGGCAAGATATGACATATGAGTGGCAGGAGGTGCGCTTGGGTGAGCTTGGTGAGGTAAACAGAGGCCGTTCTCGGCACCGCCCACGAAACGCGCCCCATCTTTATGGCGGAGAATATCCATTCATTCAAACTGGCAACATCAAAGCCGCAAACGGAAGAATCACCAGCCACTCGCAGACCTACAGTGACGCCGGGCTTGCACAAAGTCGGCTTTGGCCTGCTGGCACAATGGCAATTACCATTGCAGCCAACATCGCCGAGACTGCGATCCTCACCTATCCGGCCTGCTTCCCGGACAGTGTAGTTGGCTTTGTCGCGGACGAGAAAAAAGCGGATGTTCGGTTCATCGAGTATCTTTTTCGCTCGCTGCGCCAGCAGATTCAGCATGAGCATGTCGGTACGGGAAGCGTTCAGGACAACATAAACCTGCAAACGCTTGAGCGGTTGGCGCTCAATATTCCCCCGCTCGCAGAACAACGTACCATCGCTGAAATCCTCGGCTCCCTCGACGACCGCATCGACAACCTGCGTCAAACCAACGCCACGCTGGAAGCCATCGCCGCCGCGCTGTTCAAGTCCTGGTTCGTGGATTTCGATGGCGTGCCGCAAGAGAACATGCAGGAGTCGGAATTGGGCTTGATTCCGAAGGAGTGGCGGGTTGGCAGACTTGATGAAGTATTCGAGATCAACCCAAAGCGTGAATTAAAAAAGGTATCATCGCTCCGTACCTCGATATGGCAAGCGTTCCAACCGCAGGTGCTGTGCCAGACGCTCCCGTGATGCGCGAGTTTTCATCTGGCACAAAATTTACAAACGGCGACACGCTACTTGCACGTATCACGCCCTGCCTCGAAAACGGCAAAACCGCATTTGTGAATTTTCTTGAAGAAAACCAAATTGGTTGGGGATCAACGGAGTTCATTGTTCTACGCCCCAAGCCACCTCTCCCGCCATTCTTCGGCTACATCTTGGCGCGTCGTGATGATTTTCGCACACATGCCATTCGAGCAATGAGCGGTACCAGCGGTCGCCAGCGCGTTGAGGTCGGACAACTTCAAAATTTCAAACTCACTATTCCAGACGAAGCTACAGTGCAAGCATTTACTGACTTCATTGGCTCTGTGCAAAAAGCTCTATTTGACAACTCGGCGCAAGCCGCCACGCTCGCCACCCTGCGCGACGCCCTGTTACCGAGGCTGATTTCGGGGAAAATTGAGCCGGAGAAGTCAAAAAATTTCACAGAGGCAGTGACATGACACTTACGTTGACGCAGCATGAAGCAGATGCGCTTCTGGCGATGGATAAGTTCTATTTTGGGACGGATCGCTTTGATTTCCCAAGCCTTGGAGGTGCGTTACGTATTCTCTTGCATTCAACGGATCGTAGAGAAGAGTTCAATCTTGATGTCACGCGGGGTCGTATTTTGTTGACCAAGAATACATTTCAAATGCGGGCGCGCAAGACGGTAATTCTTGCTCGATTGGATTTAGATGGGCCTCCGCACAGAAACCCCGATGGGGAAGAATTGCCTTGCCCACATTTGCATTTGTATCGTGAAGGCTATGGCGACAAATGGGCGATCATGTTGCCCAACGCCTTCAACGGGATTACAAATGCATCCCAGCTTTTAGATATATTTATGGATTACTGCAATATTTCAGGAAAGCCAATTATTAACCAGGGGCTATTCATATGATTGCGCTTGATGATGTAAAAAAATTGCTCGACGACTACAGTCGATGGCTCAGGGACAAAACGGTTCTTCGGCAAGTCGGAGAAGAGTGGGTGCAAGTGACAACGCCATACTTGGATCGTCACAACGATTGTTTGCAACTCTACATCCGCCGGGAAGGCAATGGCTATGTGCTCACAGATGATGGATATACCATCAACGATCTGATTGATTCTGGTTGCGCTCTCGACAGCCCAAAGCGACAAGAATTACTGAAAATGACATTGGCTGGCTTCGGCGTTCAGCTTGATGGCGAACAACTGTTACTGAAAGCAACGCCCGAAAACTTCTCCTTGAAAAAACACAACTTTGTTCAGGCAATGCTCGCGGTAAATGATCTTTTCTATCTGGCCTCACCCTATGTCGCCAATCTTTTCTATGAGGATGTGACAGGATGGCTAGACCTTGCTGATATTCGGTATACCCCAAAAGTCAAGTTCACTGGCAAGAGTGGCTATGACCATATGTTCGATTTCGTTATTCCTCGCTCAAGAAAAGAGCCGGAGAGAATTATTCAAACTATAAGCAATCCCAAAAAAGATGCTGCCGAAGCGCTTGTTTTTAAATGGCTGGATACACGCGAAACGCGGTCTGCCGAATCGGGCTTATACGCCATTCTGAACGATAGTGTTTCAACTGTCTCGCCTTCGGTCATGGATGCACTGAGAAATTACGAGTTAACGCCTGTGTTGTGGTCGGAGCGCGAGCAGGTGCGTGAGGCTTTGGCTGCATGACTGCATTACCCTTTGGAAACTCTGCATTACCCTATTACCCACCGCTTGTCATCCTGCGCGAAGTCGCAGGATCTATGCGACGTCTGGATTCTGCGACTTCGCTTCGCTGCGCGCAGAATGACAGAAGGGGTTTTGCAGGCTTTCCCTTTGTTGATTGGCTCACCCCCAGCGAATCCCCCACCGTGGAATTCAAAAAATCCACCGCCGAAAAAGACCGCGCCTGCCGCACGCTCTGCGCCTTCGCCAACGGTGAAGGCGGGCGCGTGCTGTTCGGGGTGACGCCTGCGGGCAAGGCGGTCGGCCAATCGGTCAGCGACCAGACGCTGGAAGAATTGCACGCGCATGAGCGGTGGGAAAACCAGGCTGCCCGGGGCTGGGATGTATCGCGGCTGGATGAACGGGAGATGATTCAGACTCTGAATGAAGCCATCCGCCGGGGACGCATGGATGACCCCGGCACACGCGAGCTGATGGATATTTTGCGGGGTATGCGGCTGTTGACGCAGGACGGCCAGCTATCGCGCGCGGCGGTGGTGCTGTTCTGCAAGGACGAAGACATGTTGCCCGACTTTCCGCACCTGTTGCTGAAGGTGGCGCGCTTCAAGGGCACGACGCGCGATGAGTTTCTGGATAACCGGCAGTTCCACGGCAATGCGTTTGCGCTGATGCGGCGGGCGGAGCGTTTTCTCATCGAATCCTTGCCCATCGCCAGCCGGATCTTGCCCGACCGCATGGAGCGCGAGGATATTCCGCTGTTTCCGGTGGAGGCCCTGCGCGAGGCGCTGGCCAATGCTTTCGTGCATCGGGATTACGCCACGGGCGCCGGGTCGGTCGGCGTGGCGCTGTATGATGACCGGCTGGAAATCATCTCCATCGGCGACCTGCACTTCGGCCTGACCCCCGAAAAGCTGCTGCACGAACATGAATCGAAGCCCTGGAATCCGCTGATCGCGCAGGCATTCTACCGGCGTGGCATCATCGAAACGTGGGGACGCGGCACCTTGAAGATCACGCGGCTGATGCGCGAGGCGGGGTTGGAACCGCCAGTCATCACGGCACGGGCGGGTGCGGTGGTGGTGACGTTTGATGTGCTTGCGGCGCGGGTCGCACGGGGATGGCCGACAGAGGAGGTGCAAACGCCGGAGAAAACGCCGGAGAAAACGCCGGAGAAAACACCCGACCTTATCTTGGGTCTGTTGCGCGAGACGCCTACCTTGTCCTTTCGTGAATTAGCGTCGCGGTTGGGCAAGTCCGCAAGCGCCGTGGAGCGCGCCATTCGCAAACTGCGCGAGGCAGGCCGCCTGCAACGCATCGGTCCGGACAAGGGCGGCCACTGGCAGGTTTTGGACAGTAAGGACACGAAACCACACTGATATTTTTTCCAGACGGATAACGCCATGACAGAAAGCAAAACCAATTACTACTACGGCAATAAGGTGGCCCAAGTGACACCCGCCGAGGGTGTGCAAGGAATGCTCATTCGCCTTGGGGGCGGCGGCTTCGCCTTTCGCGTCTACACAGACAATGGCGAGTTCATTGACTATGATATTCGCCATGACGACTTGTCTATCACCATCGACAAAGATGCGCTGGCGTCGTTTTATCGGATCGGTGAGCATGACATTCTGGATCATAGCCCGCAGGTATTGGGACTAAAGAAAGCGGCCGAATGACAACAGGCAACAAGGTGTGCAGCTGATGGACCTCCTCTCCGAAGCCGACATCGAACAAGCCCTGCTGGAACAACTTGGCGGCTTGGGCTACGCCACCACCAGCGACGAGGAAATCGCTTTCTACGATGCTTTGGCCGAAAACGAATCGGCAGTGCAACTCATGGGCGATGACAAACTCAAGATCATCGCCCATGAACTGCTGGTCAGCTTGAAAAGCAACGTCTCCGTGGATTGGGCTCACCGCGATTCGGCGCGCGCCCGGATGCGCGTGCTGGTCAAGCGAATCCTGCGCAAATACGGCTACCCGCCCGATTTGCAGGAAACGGCGGTACAGATGGTGTTGCAACAGGCCGAGGCATTATCGGCTGAGTGGATGTAGAGGCGCAGATGATAGATCTGACTGTCGTTTCAAACTGGGACACTACCGAAGTAACGTCACGTAAACGACACAGGGGCGAAAAATTTTTCGCCCCTACGTTGTGTAGAAAACCCAAACGGGGTCGGGTTGGCTCAGGAAGCCTGCTTCCCGGCCTCAAGCGCGGCCACGCGGGCTTCCAGTTCGGCCACTCTGTCGAGCGCTTTGAGCAGCAGGTCGCGTTGTACATCGAACTCCTCGCGGGAGACGAGATCGAGTTTGCTGGTTGCGCACGCAAAAGCAGCCTTGACATTTTTCTCGAGGCTGCGGACAGGATTATTGGCTGCGAGTCCGGAAAGGCGCTCGCAGAGTTCGTCAATCTTGCCGGTGATTTCTTCGGTCAGGTTTGGGGAAGTCATGACATCCGGCCCCGGGTGACGCTTCAGGCCATTGCCTTGATCGCTGCCGACAGGCGGCTCTTGTGCCGGGCGGCCTTGTTTTTGTGGATGATGTTCTTGTCGGCGATGTTGTCGATGACGCTTGTCGAAGAACGATAGACGGTTTGCGCAGATGCTTTGTCGCCACTGGCGACGGCCTTGCGCACTGCCTTGATCGCCGTGCGCAGGCGCGAACGCAGGCTCGCGTTGTGAGCATTGGCTGCAACCGCCTGACGTGCGCGTTTGCGGGCTTGTGCCGAGTTGGCCATAGGAAATCCTGCTGTGTGGTAAAAATGAAAGGGGTCGATTCTAATTGCTCGCATCAAAGAACGCAACAAGCAAGAACCTCCCAATCGTGCGCCAAACGGCTATCATGCCGTTTTTCTTTCTGAAAGCACGGTAAAAGCCGCTCTTCATGAATCTTCTTCGTTCCCTTTTTACCGTAAGCGGCATGACCCTGATGTCGCGCATCCTGGGGTATGTCCGCGATGCTGTCATTGCCAGCGTATTCGGCGCAAAAGCAGCAACCGATGCTTTTGCCATCGCGTTCTCGCTTCCCAATCTCCTGCGTCGTCTGTTTGCGGAAGGGGCGTTTTCGCAAGCGTATGTCCCCATTCTGGCCGAATACAAGAACAAGCAGGGCACCGAAGCTACCCGCGCCTTGGTCGACCGGGTTGCCACCTTGCTCACGTTGGTCGTTGCGGGAGTTTCCTTGCTCGGCGTGCTCGGCGCGCCTTATCTCATTCGCGTCGTGGCGCCCGGTTTCTACGAGGATGCGGACAAGTTTGCCCTGACGGTCGAACTGACCCGCATCATGTTCCCGTACATCCTGTTCATCGCGTTGGTGTCGCTCGCGGCAGGCATTCTCAACACATGGAACCGCTTTATCATCCCGGCTTTTACCCCATCATTGCTCAACATCGCGCTCATCGGCATGGGGTTGTTCGCCGCACCGTATTTTGAGCGCCCCATGCTGGCTTTGGGCTGGGGGGTATTCCTTGGCGGCGTACTGCAACTGTTGCTGCAAATACGGCCCTTGATGAAAATCGGCATGCTGCCGCGGCCAAAGTTCGATCCTTCCTTTCCTGGAGTACGCCGCATCCTCGCCTTGATGGGCCCGGCCGTTCTGGGGGTATCGGTCGCCCAGTTGTCGCTGCTTATCAATAAAATGATTGCTTCGTTTTTCCCCGAGGGCAGCGTATCGTGGCTTTACTACGCTGATCGTCTCATGGAGTTTCCTTCCGGTCTGCTCGGCGTCGCCCTGGGGACGATTCTCCTGCCGAGCCTCGCCAAGCTCCATACCGATGCGCGCATGGAAGAATTTTCTTCACTGCTCGATTGGGGGCTGCGTCTGACCCTGCTCCTGACCTTGCCCGCCATGCTGGCGCTGGCAATTCTCGCCGTTCCGCTTATTTCTACGTTGTTCCTGCGCGGCGAATTCACTCCCGATGATGTGCTTCGCGTCCGCGAAGCGTTATTGGCGTACAGCGTGGGTTTGGCCGGCCTGATTCTGGTCAAGGTGCTGGCTCCCAGCTTTTATGCCCGGCAGGACATCCGCACCCCGGTGAAAATTGCCATTTTTGCTCTTGTCGCCACCCAGTTGATGAATATCGTTTTCGTCTGGGTGTTCAAACTCAATCACGCGGGGCTGGCTCTGTCCATCGGGCTTGCTGCCTGCCTCAACGCCAGCTTGCTCTATGTCGGGCTGAGGCGGCGCAAGGTCTATGTTCCTCAACCCGGATGGGGGCGCTTTGCGTTCCGGCTATTCGCAGCGCTGGCCGTTATGGGTGCGGTGCTGTGGTTTGTCACAGGCACGACCGAAACGTGGCTGGCGCCGGGCGGCGCAAGCCGCGTACTGCATTTGTCAGGGATTGTCGTGGCCGGGGCGGTGAGCTATTTCGGCGCATTGTTCGCGCTCGGTCTGCGTCCGCGCGATTTCCGCCGCCGGGCAGTGCAATAACGCCGGATGTGGCTCAACGCAACGCGGCAAATACCCGCGCCGTGATTTCACTGACCGACCCATGCCCCGAAATCTTGCGAACTCTCGGCGCACGGGGCGGATCGTTCGCCGCCCACTTGCGGTAGAACTCGACCAGCGGCTCAGTCTGCGCATGGTAGACCTCCAGCCGCCTTTTCACGGTCTCTTCACGGTCGTCGTCACGCTGCACCAACGCTTCGCCGGTCACGTCGTCCTTGCCTTCAACTTTTGGCGGATTGTAGTGGACGTGATAAATGCGGCCCGAAGGCAGATGTACGCGGCGGCCACTCATGCGGGTAACGATTTCGGCATCGGGCACGTGAATCTGAAGCACGATGTCGATCAATATACCGGAAGCCTTCAGTGCCTCGGCTTGCGGAATGGTGCGCGGGAAGCCGTCGAACAGGCACCCGACCTTGCAGTCGTCCCATGTCAGCCTGTCCTGAACCAGACCAATGATGATGTCGTCAGAAACGAGTTGCCCTGCTTCCATTACTTTCTTGGCTTCAAGCCCCAGAGGAGTTCCCTCCCGCACGGCTGCGCGCAACATGTCTCCAGTGGAAATCTGCGGAACGCCCAATTTTTCTCTAATGAAGTTTGACTGTGTGCCCTTCCCCGCACCGGGAGGCCCCAACAAAATCAGTCGCATATTCTCTCCAAAAAACGATCTGTCTTAAAAAAGTCAGCCGCCATCACGGCGGCCGTCGACGACCAAAAAGCGAAAGTTAACCCCTGTCGCGGGTAGCGGTCAAATCCAAAGCATTCCGAAGTTCCGGTTCCCCGATGAGGAAGGGGGTTGAAAAATGCCAAATACAACCATCATTGACATGCAAAAACCGCCCTGACACGCGCCAGATCTTCCTCGGTATCGACCCCGCCGGGCGGGGCGGCATCGAGCGTCAACACCCGGATCGGATAACCGTGCCAGAGTGCGCGCAATTGTTCGAGCGACTCCCATTGTTCGATGGCCGCAGGGGCCAACGTGGCGTAACGGCGCAGAAAACCGACGCGGTATGCGTAAAGCCCGACATGGCGCAAGACCGGAAGCCCCTCCGGCAACAGCAAATCGTGGCCCTGCCGAACTCCAGTCCATTCGTCCCGCGCCCACGGAATCGGGGCACGGGAAAAATACAGGGCGCGGCCACGCGCATCGCACACAACCTTGACGACGTTCGGGTTGAATGCCTCATCCGCATCCCTGAGCGGATGCGCGGCGGTAGCGATAGCCGCATCGGCGTCGGCAGCCAGTTCCCTGGCAACGGCAGCAATCAGGCCGGGGTCGATCAGAGGTTCATCGCCCTGCACGTTGACCACGATCTCGTCGTCACGCCAACCCAGGGTTTCAGCAACTTCGGCAAGGCGCTCCGTTCCGCTCGGGCAGTCCGCGCGGGTCATCAGCACTCTGCCTCCCGCAGCATGCACCACGTCGAAGACGGCCTGATGATCGACCGCAACCCAGATTTCTTCCGCGCCGGAATCCAGCGCACGATCCAGCACTCTGAGCACCATCGGACGGCCGCCGATATCGGCAAGCGGTTTGCCGGGGAGACGGGTGGACGCATGACGCGCCGGAATGACCACGCGAAATGGAATCATGGCAGTATGGAAATTTCAGGCAGGGTTTTCAGCGCAGCGCTTCGACTTCTTCGGCACTGAGCGCGCGAGCTTCTTCTTCGAGCATCACCGGGATGCCGTCACGGATGGGAAAAGCCAGCCTGTCCGGTTTGCAGACAAATTCCTGACGGTCTTTCAGGTAATCCAGCGGCCCCTTGCAAAGCGGGCAGACTAAAATTTCAAGCAGTTTGGCGTCCATCGTTGAGCTTCTCCAGGACAGGGGCAATGGCCCCGGCGTCGATGATGGCTCGCACCGGCAGTTCCCAGGCATCGGGCGGCGCGAAAGCAGCGCATTTTACCGCATCCTTGCTCGTCATCAGTTTGGTTTCGCCGGGAGCGAAGTCGAAATCGGCAGCGCAATAGCGGTGATGATCGGGAAACGGATGAGGAATGACATCGAGCCCCATTGACGTGAGTTGATCGAAAAACCGCTGCGGCTGCCCGATACCGGCTATCGCATGGACTTTCTTTCCAATAAACGCCTCTGCGCCGCACCATTCATCCGGGTTTGTCAGCGAACGGAAACGCTCGCCAGCCAGACGCATCGAGGCAACGGGCACAGCGCCCGCCAGCGCGCGCAGGCGCGGCGACAATTCACCATGCGCAAGGATCAGGTCAACCCCGGCCAGCCGCGAGAGCGGTTCACGCAACGGCCCGGACGGCAGGAGCCAGCGATTGCCGAGTACGGATTCGTCGACCACGGCAATCTCCACGGTGCGCATCAGGCGGTAATGCTGCATCCCGTCGTCGCTGACGATGACATCGCATTCCGGATGCGCGGCGAGCAGGGCGCGCGCTGCCGCCGGACGATCCCGGCCAACGGCCACCGGGCAACCCGCCTGCCGCGCAAGCATCACGGGTTCGTCTCCACAGAAATCGGGGTCGGAACCGGCAACGACGAGATGAGGAGTGCCGCTTGCCGACACTTGGCCGCCATGCCCGCGCGACACGATACCCGGATGCCGTCCGGCCTTGCGCAACTCTTCGATGAGCCAGAGCACCGCCGGAGTCTTGCCGCTGCCGCCGACGGCAATATTGCCGACGACGATGACGGGTACGGGAAGTTGTTCGCGGTGCAGGATACCGTGACGATAAAGTCCGCGACGCAACGCGGCAAGGCCACAAAAGAGCGTCGCCGCAGGCAGCATCAGGGCCGCGTGCCATGAGCGGCTCCGCCAGAAATCCGGCGCGCTTCTCATGGCCCGGCGGCGCATGTTCAGCGGCTTCGCTCCTGCCGGGTCGCGAACGTGACGCGCGTAAGTCCCGCGTGCTGCGAAGCCTGCATCACGTTGATTACGTTCTGGTGAGCTGCCTGCGCATCGGCATTGATGATAACCACCGGTTCTGCCCCTTTCGCGGGGCGCGCGCTGCCAAGCGCGGATGCGATGTCCTCGATACTCTTGCCGGGCACCGACCTGCCGTTGATGACCACATCGCCCGTGGCGGTCACCGCCACGACGATCTCTTCACTGAAAGTCTGCTTGCCGCTGGCTTCGGCAGTCGGCAGGGCAATCTCCAGACCGGCGGTTTTATTGAAGGTCGTGGTCAGCATCAGGAAGATGATGATGACCAGCATGACATCGATCAGCGGGACGAGGTTCATCTCCGGCTCGCTTTTCTGACCGCTTTGATGACGGAAATTCATGGTTTTCAGTGCCTGCGTTCGCCGTGCGCCACATCGACCAGCACGGTTGCCTGGTGTTCCATTTCAACCACAAAATCATCAACCAGGCGGCGGAAATGTCTCCAGAAGATCATCGCGGGAATGGCGATGATGATACCGAAAGCGGTTGCGTGCAGCGCCATTGCAATGCCGCTAGACAACTGTTCCGGCGTTCCCGTGACTCCTTGCGCCGTAAACATTTCGATCATCCCGACGACCGTGCCGAACAGCCCCATCAAGGGACTGATGGCGGCAATCGTGCCGAGCGTGGTGAGAAAGCGTTCGAGGTCATGCGCCACGGAACGCCCTGCTTCCTCGATCGATTCCTTCATGATCTCGCGCGAGCTCTTGATATTGCGCAGACCCGCCGCAAGCACCCGCCCCAGGGGCGAATGGGCGGCGACGCGCGATACCATCTCCCGCGGAGCGCCGTGCCGCTCCAGATCGGAAATGACCCGATCCAGAAGTCCGGACGGAATCACACGAGAGCGACGCAAACTGATCGAACGCTCGATAATCAACGCTACGGCAATCACCGAAGCTAACAACAACGGCCACATTGGCCAGCCGCCGGCCTGAAACATCTGGAACACGCCTGCTCCCTAGAAAAAATGAAGTACTTTGAAACGTCTAAATGTATCTTCGCAAAGCAATACGAGCAAGTGCGATGTGTGTGCATCATCCACAAAACCTGTGGATAAGCTTGTGGAGTTTTACGGAATATACGTCACATCTACATCCACTGTGCCACTTTCATTCCATCGCCGCAAAATTGTGCAATAATGCAAGTTATTGATTTAAAATAGAAATACAATAAATCCCCGGACGATCAAGGAGTTATCGCGTTTTGACAATCCAGTTCTTGACAATGAGCCAGAGCTGTGGATTTCTGGAGACATGTATTGAGGTTGAGGCAGCCCCGCAACGAACAAGTTGAAGCAAGACCATGCTCAACATGGGGCCGATGACTTCCGTTCGCCTGTATCGAAAAACTTCCGGTCGAAAAACCGATGTAATGCAGAATGCCAACACCCTGTGACGCTTCTCCAGCCGATTTTTTGCCCGATGCGCCAGACGCATCCCACGTCATCAGTGTGAGCGCGCTCAACCGGCTGGCCCGCGCAGCGCTTGAAACGGCTCTTCCCCTGTTGTGGGTCGGCGGCGAAATTTCCAATCTCTCCCGTGCCGCCTCCGGGCACATCTACTTCACTCTCAAGGATGCTCAGGCTCAGGTGCGTTGCGCCATGTGGCGCAATCGCGCCCAGACATTGCCTTTTCGCCCCGAAAACGGCATGCGTGTCGAAGCGCGGGCGCTGGCGACGCTCTTTGAAGCGCGCGGCGATTATCAGCTCAATGTCGAGATATTGCGTCCGGCAGGAGCCGGAAATCTGGCTGAGGCGTTTCGGCGGCTCAAGGACAAACTCGCCGCCGAAGGTTTGTTCGATCCGGCGCGCCGCCGTCCCTTGCCAACGTTTCCGGGGGGAATTGGCATCATCACATCGCCTGCGGCGGCGGCATTACGCGACGTGCTCGTTACTTTGCGCAGGCGCGCGCCGGGCCTGCCGGTGACGATCTACCCTGCTCTCGTCCAGGGCGCCGATGCGCCGCAGCAGTTGTGCGCGGCACTTGCTGCCGCCACGCAACGCGCGGACGGTGTCGAGATCATCTTGCTGGTACGCGGCGGCGGCAGCCTCGAAGACCTCTGGGCTTTCAATGACGAAGCCCTGGCACGGGCCATTGCCGCCAGCCCCTTGCCGGTAGTGAGCGGCATCGGGCACGAAACGGACTTCACCATTGCCGATTTCGTTGCCGACCTGCGCGCGCCCACGCCCACGGGCGCGGCGGAGCTCGTCAGCGCCGGTTATTTCTCTGCCCGCGATGCGCTTGCCGTCACGGCCCGGCGCTTGCGCCAGTCCATCACGCGGCAACTGGAAACATTGTCGCAACGGGCCGACCGTTGCGCGTTGCGCCTCATTCATCCGCGAGACCGCCTGCGGCGCGCGCGCGAGAACGCCATCTACAACGAGCAACGCCTCCGGCAGGCGATGATGATTCGCCTGGGAGAATTTGCTCATCGGCTCTCGAAGCTCCAATTGCGGCTGAACGCACGGGTTCCCGTGCCTGCCGCCATGCGAAGGCAAATCGACGGCATTGGAGAACGCCTGGACAGGGCGACACGCGCCCTGATCGGCTCGCAAAGGCAACGGCTCGACGCGCTTTCTACGGGACTACGCCAACTGAACCCGGATGCCGTGCTCACGCGCGGCTACAGCATCGTCCGCGATGCCGAAGGCCATATCGTGCGCACCGTCACCGGCCTTCAGCCGGACGACATGCTCGCCGTCCAGCTTGCCGAAGGGGGCATCGACGTGACGGTCAAACGACTGCGGGGGTGAAGGGAACCCCCCTCACCATGCTGGAGGCGGCGGAGGCGGAGGAGGCGGGTTCAGACCGCCGTTGGCAACCCAGACCACTGCGGCAGCCACCAGCACGGCCAGGACGAACGCCAGCCAGCCACCGCCACGCGCCGATTTCAGAGAGGGATCATCCACGGTCTTGTGGCCGGTGAACATGGGAAACAGCAAATTGTTCTTCTTGACCACGGCGTAGAAGATGACGGAGAGCGTGTGCAGACTCACCAGCCCCACGATCAGCCAGACACTGAGTTTGTGCATTCCGGTAAACCAGTTGGCAGTGCTCTCACTCACCAGTGCTCTCAATGGTCCGGCAAAGGAGATCTGATCGTCCGCTACCAGGCCGCTGACCACCTGGAACAGCATCAACACAAGCATGCCCAGCACCGAGAACGCTCCCAGCGGGTTGTGCCCGAGTCCGTGCCATTGCCCGCGCAGATAAGCAAACACCCGCGCGGGGCCGGGAACGAATTGGGCAAAACGGGCGTAAGTCGAACCGATCACCCCCCACACCAAGCGGAACGCGAGCAGACCGGCAATGGCCAATCCGAATTGGCCGTGAAGTTCGATCAGGCCGCCCCCCAGAAATCCGGTAATGAACACGCCTACAGTCAGCAGCAGCAGCAGCCAATGAAAAAGCCGGGTCGGCACATCCCATACTTTCACGCGATATCTTTCCATTTTCCTTTTCCTGTCGAGCAACCGATTCAAATTTTATAACCGCGGTGGACGGCAACGATACCGGCGCTGAGGTTGAAGTAATCGACGCGGGCAAGACCGGCGTTTTCCATCATCGTTTTCAATTCTTCCTGACCAGGATGCATACGGATGGATTCGGCGAGATAGCGATAGCTGTCCGGGTCGCCCACTACTTTTTCACCCATCCAGGGTAGAAACTTGAATGAGTATAGATCATAGAAAGAGGACAGGGGTTTCCAGACATGAGAAAACTCCAGCACCAGCAGGCGCCCGCCGGGACGCAGCACCCGGCACATCTCGGCAAGCGCAACTTCCTTGTGGGTCATGTTGCGCAGGCCGAAGGCAACGGTGACGCAATCGAAGCTCGACTCCGGAAACGGAAGCTTTTCGGCGTTGCACCGGGCAACCGGCAGAGAAAATCCCTTGTCGATGAGACGATCCCGCCCACGAGTGAGCATGGCATGGTTGATGTCGGTCAGCCAGACCTGACCGCGCGCGCCAACCCGGCGCGCGAAGGCGAGCGACAGATCGGCGGTTCCACCGGCGACATCGAGCACATGATCGCCTTCACGCACACCCGACAACTGAATGGTGAATGCCTTCCAGAGCCGGTGCAGACCGAAGGACATCACATCGTTCATGATGTCGTATTTTTCTGCCACCGAGGAAAAGACCCCGGCGACTTTTTTCTGTTTGAGTTCCTCGGCCACAGCCTGGAAGCCGAAGTGCGTAGTCTGGCCAGATGCGGCCTGCCCGGAAGAATCAGAGGAAGTAAAAGTATCTGTCATGGCGAACGAGATGCCGAAATGAAAACCGGAATTAAAAGGACGTCGCTTTATAGGAAACAAGAAACATCTGCAAAACCCTTTCTGTCATTCTGCGCGTAGCGAAGCGAAGTCGCAGAATCCAGACGCCGTATGGATCCTGCGGTATCAAGCAGGATGACAAACGGTGAAGACAGGTAATGTAGAGGTTTCATACGGGTTCCGAAAACTCCGTAAAACCGACTTGCTCAAAATTCGGGCCTTTGAGCAAGAGCTGGGTCATCCTGAGCCGCCGTTCGAGACCCGCATCGAAAACTTCGACAACGCCGTTGGTTTTGTACCAGCCTTCCGGCAGGATTACCGAGGCGGTAATCTGGAGCACGTCACTGGCTTCGATCATGAACGCCTGAGAATAGGGTTCGCGACGATCATCGGATTCGGTGCACTGCCGAGCGGCAATAACTCGCGGCAAACCGGGCAGAACATGAATGCCTGCTTCGAGAAGGCCGTCTTCACGGAACATCAGCCAACTCACCTGGCCGAGCAGGAAATATTCGCCATCATGCGGGCGCAACCCCACCAGTTGATGATGCAAAAACCGTTCGGCATGGGGGCGCTGCTGCAAACGGAATCCGCCAACCGACTGATCGAGCAATTCCCATTGTTCGCAAATCAGTCCGAGGCGTTCAGCTTCGAGATGCTGGTGGCTGAAATTGCGCTTTCCGTTCCGGGTCAGTTCGGTTTCGACACCCGCCGCGCCTTCGCCGAAGACATGGAGCGCCAGTTCATCGTGCCTGTAACCCAGGCTGCTCGTCATCGCGCGCTGGCTGTTGCTCCGAGGTTGTTCGAACAATTTTCCCTGGATGTGAAAACCGATGGTGAGCCATTCGGCACACAAATCGACCGCGCCGGTACTGCCCCGCCGCGGGAAACGCCGTCCGGCAGAAGCCAGCCCCCAGGGCCGGTAGAGCGACAACAACAAACGGGCACTGGCCTCGACGCTGCAATCGTTTCCGAGACCCAGCGAAGAAGGTGATACGCCCTGTTTGAACTGCGCGAAGACGGACTGGATCTGACTCGCCAGTTTGTTGCAATCGAAATAAAGCGGGTTCGAGTCCTTGTGCAGCAGACCGAGCGGCCGCAGACCATGGTCGGCTGCCAGGTCGAGCCCGTAGGTCGTGGGCTTGCGTCCCTCGATATCCGGGCTGAGGGTGCAGTAGGGCGAAAAACGCTCCGCCCAGCGGCAAATCCATGTCCATTCCTGCCCGCTACGGCCAAAGGCATTGGCCAGATCAAGCAACAGGATGGAAATATAGGCTTCCAGCGCGCTTTGCGCTTTCCAGACGACATTGATCGTGTCGGAAACGCGGATGGTGTGAATGTCGTCCTGTTCGGCAGCAATGAAACACTCGTGCACCTGTCTCCACAAACCGGCGGGTAAGGCACGGTGCGCGCGGTAATACTCGGACACGATTTTGCCCGCATAGTACGTGCGGCGTTGCGCAAGCAGTGCGCGTTGCCCCTTCAGTGTCCCGGTCTCGGCGCCCAGCGCAGCAATGAGAGCATAGGAGCGCGAAAGGTCGCGCCAAAGCTTGATGACCTTCAGCAAAAGATCGTTGTGCTGACTATCCGGAGGCAGCGGCTCATCCCCATCGAGATCGGGAAGTTTGGCCCGGGTCTTGTCGATCAGGGGACGGGTCATCTCCAGAACTTCGAAATGCTGTTCAGGGAGAGGACGAGCGTCAAGCAGGCCGGCAACGATGTCTGCCAGTACAGAAAACCGCTCCAGGGGGTTGTCTGTAGGCAGATTCTGCAATAAACCCAGGCATTGTGCAGGGTTACGGTAATTCATGAAAACTCCGGGGGAACGCAAAATTTCTTATTGGCAATCAATTATTAGCAAAAAGCCGAATTTCGGGCAAGTTCAACGCCTATCCGGGTAGCCAATACTGCGCAGTCGAGTCTATCGCGCACCGGGGCACGACGTTGTTCACTGCTCCAGATGGCCTCGGGAAAATGAGGATCATCGGCAAAACGCGCAATGACGTGCCAGTGCAAATGTGGAACCTTGTTGCCAAGGCTGGCCAGGTTGATTTTGTCAGGATTCATCAGGGCGCGCAGGCTGCTTTCGACAGCCAGCACCACATCCATGAGATGGCGCCGCGCGCGGGCATCCAGATCGCTCATTTCGGCGACGTGCTCACCCCATACGACCCGGAAATACCCCGGATAGCCAGGATCGCCACCTGTCGCGACGCAACAAAGCGCATCCTGCCAGATGATCTCATTCTGATTCATGACACAAAGCGGGCACTGCATAATCTGCTTCACCGTGGGCTTATCCGGGAAACGAAACTATAGGGCAGTATTTTCCGCAGTGCAAAAAACGTTCCGTAGGGGCGGGTCTTGTACCCGCCCATGTGCCACCGCCCACGCACCCACACGCCAATAGGGCAACCACAAGGGTTGCCCCTACGTACCGAGCCTGCGCCGCATGAGCTCGTTGACCCGGGCCGGGTTGGCCTTGCCACGGCTGGCCTTCATGACCTGTCCGACCAGGGCGTTGAACGCCTTTTCCTTGCCGCCACGAAATTCCTCGACCGATTTCGGATTGGCGGCAATCACCTCCTCGATCATCGCTTCGATTGCGCCGCTGTCGGTGACTTGTTTCAATCCCAGGCGCTCGATGATTTCGTCCGCATCTGTGCCTTCGCCGTTCCAGAGCGCCTCGAACACCTGGCGCGCAATGGCGTTGGAAATGGAACCATCGGCAATGCGCAGGAGCAGCCCGGCCAGTTGCGCGCCCGATACCGGAGCGGCATCGATTTCCAGCCCCGCCCTGTTCAGGCGCGCGGCAAGTTCTCCCATCATCCAGTTGGCGCAGAGTTTTGCATGTTCCGCGCCGGTGGCGGCAACGACGGCAGAAAAATAATCCGCCATTTCCCTGCTGGCAATGAGCGCAGCGGCGTCCTGGGCGGACAGGCCGAATTCGCGCTCGAAGCGCGCTTTCATTGCCATCGGCAATTCAGGCATCGTCGCCCTGACCCGTTCGATCCACTCCGGTTCGATCATCAACGGCAGCAGGTTGGGATCGGGAAAGTAGCGGTAATCGTGCGCATCTTCCTTGGATCGCATCATCCTTGTTTGCCCGGTGGCAGGATCGAAGAGCACGGTGGATTGCTCGAACCGCCCCCCGTCTTCCAGCGTTTCGATCTGCCAGGCGACCTCGAAGTCGATGGCCTGCTGAAGAAAGCGGAAGGAATTGAGGTTCTTGATTTCGCGCCGGGTTCCGAATGCTTCCGCGCCTTTCCTGCGTACCGAGACGTTGGCGTCACAGCGGAAAGAACCTTCCTGCATGTTGCCGTCGCAGATGTCGATCCAGCGCACCAGCGCATGGATGGCGCGCGCATAGGCAGCCGCTTCGGCGGAAGAGCGCATGTCGGGTTCGGAAACGATTTCCAGGAGCGGCATGCCCGCACGGTTGAGGTCGATGCCGCTCATTCCGTGAAAATCTTCGTGCAGCGATTTACCCGCGTCTTCTTCGAGATGGGCGCGCGTGAGACGAATGGTCTTTTCGTAAGCGCCTTCCCCCTCACCGACCCGGATCGTGATTGTCCCTCCCTGTACCACCGGCAATTCAAGCTGGCTGACCTGGTAGCCCGCAGGCAAATCGGGATAAAAATAATTCTTGCGCTCAAACACGCTTTTTGGCGCAATGCGCGACCCCAGAGCCAGACCGAAACGAATGGCACGTTCGACCGCGCCCCGGTTCAAGACCGGCAGTACGCCGGGCAAGGCAATATCTTCGGCACAGGCTTGCACATTGGGCTGCGCACCGAACGCGGTGCTGGCCCCTGAAAAAATTTTGGAAGAGGTACTGAGTTGGGCGTGGATTTCCAGCCCGATGACGACTTCCCAATCCGATCTGCTCATTTCGTTTATCCGTTGTATCGAGGATGCGCGCATCAGGCGGCAGGTGCTGAAACTGGAGGGCGGCGCAGATGCCAGTCGGTGGCCTGCTGGAAACGGTGGGTGGCCGTCAGCAGGCGCGCTTCAGAGAAATAGTTGCCGATCAGTTGCAGCCCGATCGGCAATCCGGCAGCGTCAAACCCGCAAGGATGGGAAAGCCCCGGCAACCCGGCAAGATTGACGGGCGTGGTGTAGATATCGGCCAGGTACATCTGCACCGGATCGTCGCTCATTGAACCCAAAACCCAGGCCGTCACCGGCGAAGTCGGGCCTGCAATCAGGTCGCATCCGGCAAAGGCGCGCTGGAAATCTCCGGCAATCAGCCTTCGCAGTTTTTGCGCCTGGAGGTAATAAGCGTCGTAATAGCCATGCGACAGCACGAAAGTCCCGGCCAGAATGCGCCGTTGCACCTCCGCGCCGAACCCTTCGCTGCGGCTCTTGCAATACATGTCGACAAGATCGGCATATTCGGCGGCGCGATGCCCGTAACGCACACCATCGAACCGGGAAAGATTGCTCGATGCCTCGGCCATTGCAATGACGTAGCAGACAGGAATCGCCAACCGTGCATTGGGCAGGTCGATATCGCGCAACGATGCGCCCAAAGCGCGGTATTGCGCCAGCGCCTCCTCGACAGCAGCGCGAATCTCGCTTCCCATCTCATCAGGGAAAAATTCTTTCGGTATACCGATGGTGAGACCGGCAAGCGGACGGGCAGCATCGGATACGGGAGCTTCGATTGCGGCAGCGTAATTCTCTGTCGGACGATCAAGACTGGTGGAGTCGCGCGGATCGAATCCGGTCATGGCCGAAAGCAACAGCGCGCAATCCTCGGCAGAGGCGCCGAAAGCCCCCCCCTGGTCGAGCGAGGAGGCATAAGCAATCATGCCGTAACGGCTGACGAGTCCGTAAGTCGGTTTGATCCCGGTAATGCCGCAAAACGCCGCAGGCTGGCGCACCGAGCCACCGGTATCGCTTCCCGTGGCAATGGGCGCAAGCCGCGCTGCAACCGCTGCCGCCGAACCGCCGGAAGAACCGCCGGCCACATGGCCGGGTTCCCACGGGTTGTTCACCGGGCCGTAATACGAGGTCTCGCTCGACGAGCCCATCGCACATTCGTCCATGTTGGTCTTGCCCAGGTTCACCGCGCCTGCCTGCTTCAACAGGCTGACCACATGAGCATCGTAGGGACTGACGAAATTGGACAACATTTTGGAGGCGCAGGTAGTCAGCATCCCCTCGGTGCAAAACACGTCTTTATAGGCAAGCGGAATGCCGGTGAGCGGCTTGGTTTCATTGCGGGCAATGCGCTCATCCGCCGCGCGCGCTTCGGCAAGCGTCCGTTCGCGGTCAACGGTAATGAATGCATTCAGTCCCGGATCGAGAGCCTCGATGCGGTCGAGAAAAAGGCCGGTGAGCTCAATGCTGGAGATTTCCTTCTCATCCAGTGCACGGCGCAGAACGGAAACAGGTGCGTCAAAAATGGGCGAAAGAGTCATGATGCGATAGTGGGAAATGGGGCAAAAACCAATAACAGTGCTTTATTTAACTATTCAATGACCTTGGGAACAAGGTAGAGTCCAGCCTCGGCCTGCGGAGCAATGGCCTGGAAAGCTGCGAGGCAGGGAGTTTCGGTGACGACATCCTCGCGCATGCGGGCAGCCAGTTCCTGCGGGTGGCTCATCGGCTCGACATCCGTAGTGTCGACTGTTTGCATCTGCGATACCAATACAAATATGCTATCAAGCTGTTTACGTGTAACATTCACGTCTTCGGGTATTGACAGGCGAGCAAGACGAGCCAGATGCACAACTTGTTCATTGGAGAGAGACATGTGAAAAATACCTGCTGAATTTATGAAGAGTTGTAGAGTATCATAATCATTCTTGTGCTTTTTTGGGCGCGCAATATGCGCGGAATAAAACCTTCAGCCTGTTTGGAATTCCTATGTTTGGTTTGTTGCGTTCTTATTTTTCCAGTGATCTCGCGATCGACCTTGGTACGGCCAACACCCTGATCTATATGCGTGGTAAGGGTGTTGTCCTCGATGAACCTTCTGTCGTAGCCATCCGGGTCGAAGGCGGCCCGAATTCCAAGCGCGTCATTCAGGCTGTCGGACACGAAGCCAAGCAAATGCTCGGCAAGACTCCCAAGAACATCGAGGCCATCCGCCCGATGAAAGACGGCGTGATCGCCGACTTTGAAGTCACCGAGCAGATGATCAAGCAATTCATCAAGCGGGTACATGATTCCAGGCTGCTCTCGCCCAGCCCCCGGATCATCATCTGCGTCCCCTGCGGTTCGACCCAGGTCGAGCGCCGCGCCATCCGGGATGCCGCGCTGGCTGCAGGCGCTTCACAGGTCTACCTGATCGAAGAGCCCATGGCTGCGGCAATCGGCTCCGGTCTGCCGGTTTCGGACGCGCTTGGCTCGATGGTGGTCGATATTGGCGGCGGCACGACCGAGGTTGGCGTCATCTCGTTGGGTGGCATGGTCTATCGGGGCAGCGTCCGGGTTGGCGGCGACAAGTTCGACGAATCCATTGTCAACTACATTCGCCGCAATTACGGCATGCTGATCGGCGATACAACCGCCGAAAACATCAAAAAAGAAATTGGTTCTGCCTTTCCAGGTTCGGAAGTGCGTGAACTGGAAGTCAAAGGCCGCAATCTTGCCGAAGGCATTCCGCGCAGCTTCACGATTTCGTCCAATGAAATCCTTGAAGCGCTTACCGAACCCATCAACCAGATCGTTTCCTCGGTCAAGATCGCCCTCGAAGAAACACCGCCCGAATTGGGAGCCGATATTGCCGAACGCGGTCTGGTTCTGACCGGAGGAGGCGCTTTGTTGCGTGACCTTGATCGCCTGCTGATGGAAGAAACCGGCCTGCCGGTAATCGTCGCCGAAGAACCGCTCACCTGTGTAGCGCGCGGTTGCGGCATGGCGCTCGACAGAATGGACAAGCTGGCTTCCATTTTCACGTCGGATTGAAATATAAATGCCGATAGCTGAATATACCGTCCCTGAATAACTGCTATCGCCTGGAAATTATTGGATGCCTGCTTCTGATTTTCAGACATACCCCGTTTTCAGACGCGGTGTGTCAGTAAAGATCCGTTTACTTATCTACGCCACAATCTGCATGGTAATGCTGGTGGCAGACCTGCGTTTCGACTACATGAAGTCCTTGCGCGGATACCTGCATATGGTCATTTCACCCATGAGCAAGGTTGCGTCCGAGCCGCTCAAACTACTGGGCAATGCCACGGGGCATTTCTCCAATCTGGCCGCTCTGCAGGATGAAAACGCCAAGTTGCGCCAACACCAACTCGATGGCGCTGAACGGCTGTTACGCTTCGATGAACTGGAACAGGAAAACGCCAAGTTGCGTGAACTCCTTGGAATGCGCAAGAAATTGCCGGTCAAAAGCATCACGGCAGAAGTGCTTTACAGCGTGCCCGATTCATCCTCCCGCAAGGTCATTCTCGACAAGGGCAAGCAAGCGGGCATCACCCACGGTCTCGCCGTAGTCGATGCCGACGGCATGCTCGGCCAGGTGACGAGGGTTTATCCGAATCAGTCCGAAGTCACCCTCATCACGGATCGTAATCAGGCGGTTCCGGTGCGAATCGTGCGTAACGGCCTGCGCGGGGTGATGTTTGGAACCGGCCAGGGGTTGCGTACATTGAGCGATGTCTCCAAACACTGGCAGCAGGCCATCCAGTCGGACCTCGGACCCGGATCGCTCGAATTGCGTTTCGCGCTCGCCAACGCGGATATTCAACCCAAGGACCGTCTGGTAACTTCGGGGCTTGATGGCATATTCCTGCCCGGCCTGCCTGTCGCCGAAGTCGAAAGCGTCGATCATGGCGCCGGTCCTTTCGCCCGTGTCATTTGCCGCCCGCTGGGAGGAGTCGGAAAGAGTCTGAGGGTGCTGATATTGGGCCGTACAGAATTGCCTCCCCCCCCACCCAAGCCGGAAACCGGCGATCCGCCGCCTGCGCCTTTACCAAAGACCACGCGCTCGACCAGAGGCAGGAACTAGTCATGCAACTGACCAACCGATCCAACCGCCTTCTGCGCCCGGCCAAACCGTGGTTTGTCTACGCAAGCCTTTTCCTGGCGCTCCTGCTGGACTACGTTCCTTTTGGATCCCATCCCGGCATCCCGAACTGGGCCGCGCTGGTGCTGGTTTTCTGGTGTATCCGCGAACCCGTATACATCGGAATGGGTATGGGTTTCTTCCTGGGCGTAATGATCGATATCGGCAGGGGCACGGCAATGGGCGAACATGCCCTGGCCTATGTCATCCTGGCCTTCATTGCCAACGGTCTGGCGCGGCGAATCATGTGGTTCCCGTCGCTGTTACAGGCATTGCATGTACTGCCCATGCTTCTGCTGGCCCAACTGGTGATGGCCTGTGTGCGGGCATTTGGCGGAAATGGGTTTCCGGAATGGGTTTTTTTCCTCCCCAGCTTCGTCAGCGCAGTGTTGTGGCTGCCGCTCACGTATCTGTTGCTGTTGCCACAGTTCCAGCCAATCGACAGGGATGAAAACCGGCCAATCTGAGCATTAGAACCAGGATGAAAACCTTCAACGAGCCTGACGAAAATGTAGGACGTTTTTACGTGCGTTTGCTCGTGGCCGCCCTGTTCGTGCTCTTCGGCTGTATCCTGCTGGCGCTACGGCTTTATTCCCTGCAGGTAAAAAGCTACGCCCGTTACCACAAACTTGCGGAAGACAACCGCATTTCCATGCTACCGATCGTGCCTCAGCGCGGAAACATCGTCGACCGCAACGGCGTTGTGCTGGCGCGGGATTTTTTTGCCTACAACCTGGAAATCACGCGTTCGGACCCCGACAGCATGGAAAAAACGATAAACGATCTTTCCGAGTTTATCGCTATCGGACCAAAGGACCGGCAACGTTTTTACAATTTCCTCCGGGACAACAAGCGCCTGGACAGTGCGCCGATCCGCACCCGGCTCAGTGACGAGGAAGTCGCGCGCTTCATGGGGCAACGTTACCGTTTCGTCGGTGTCGACGTAAAGGAAGGATGGTTCCGTAATTATCCGAACGGCGCTTTAGGTTCTCATCTCATTGGCTACATCAACCGCATCAACGCCGACGATGTCAAGAAAGTCGAGGAGCGCGGCGAATCTCACAACTACCACGGCAGCATATATATCGGCAAAAGCGGCGTGGAATCCACCTACGAGGCTGACCTTCACGGGATTACAGGGAGAGAACACGTCGAGAACACTGCTGGTGGCAAGGTGGTGCGGAGTCTGAAGACTGATCCGGCAACACAGGGGAATGACATCGAACTGTCTATCGACTTCGAATTGCAGAAAGTCGCCGAAACCGCCTTCGGCGAGCGGCGTGGCGCCCTGGTCGCCATCGACCCGACGAACGGCGAAGTGCTTGCGCTGGTGTCGATGCCTACCTTCGATCTCAATCTGTTCGTTGGCGGCATTTCCGGCCAAGACTGGAATATGCTGAACGAAAATGGCGTTCCCGCGAACAAGCAGAACAAACCCCTGCTCAATCGCGCGGTTGCCAGTTCCTATCCGCCGGGCTCGACCTTCAAACCCTTCATGGCGCTGGCCGGCCTGAATGGGGGCAAACGCACGCTCACGCAAAAAATAAACGATCCGGGCGGCTTTCCTTTCGGTGGTCACTATTTCAAAGACATCAAAAAAGGCGGCCACGGTCCGGTCGATATGTACCGATCCATCGTCGTCTCGTGCAATACCTATTACTACATGCTGGCCAACGATCTGGGTATCGATGGCATCGCCAGATTCATCAGCCAATTCGGGCTTGGTTCGCTCACCGGCATCGACATTCCCGATGAAAAAGAGGGAGTACTGCCTTCGGCGGCCTGGAAGCGCAGGTATTTTGCCAAGGGTGGACCGGCAGCCCAGAAATGGTACGCAGGCGAGACGATTTCGGTAGGCGTCGGCCAGGGCTACAACGCCTATACCCCCCTCCAGATGGCCCTGGCGACAGCAACGATTGCCAACGATGGCAAACGGATGCGCCCCCGCGTGCTTCGGGCCGTGATCGACAGCCAGGGGCAACGACAAGAACCTCCGCCCGAACTGATCAACGAAGTTTCCGGCAATCCGGAATACATGGCCGCAGTACGGCGAGCGATGGATGATGTCACGCGTTTCGGAACCGCCGCGCGGACCTTTGCCAACGCGCCATACCGTTCCGGCGGCAAAACCGGCACCGCGCAGGTCGTCAAAGGTCAGCAATACGACAAGAACAACGAGCGCCTGCGCGACCACTCCTGGTACATCGCCTATGCGCCGTCCGAGCAGCCAAAAATCGCGCTCGCGGTCATGGTGGAAAACGGCGGCTTCGGTTCGGTCTCCGCAGCGCCAATCGCGCGCCAGGTGTTTGACGCCTACCTTCTCGAGAAGCGCACCGACGAACCCGCGCCCGAAGATACCGGCGCCGAAGATGAAGAGGGCGACGACCCTCCAAGCAATATGGTCTATCCCGATTTTGAGGAGGGAATCTAGTGAACCGCCGTGGCCGTTTCCACATAACGCGGCTGTTTTCGGCACTGGTTCGCCCGCTCGATCCGCCTCTGATGGCGATTCTCGCGGCCCTGCTGCTTTGTTCCGTTGTACTCATTGCAGGCACTGCATCCGACCGGCTTGATGCGCAGATCATGTTTGTGGAAGGCAACCACATTTCCATGCTACCGATCGTACCCCAGCGCGGAAACATCGTCGACCGCAACGGCGTCGTGCTGGCACGGGATGCTGTCGCCTACAGCCTGGAAATCACGCGTTCGAACCCCGACAGCATGGAGAAAACGATAAACGATCTTTCCGAGTTTATCGCTATCGGACCAAAGGACCGGCAACGTTTTCACGATTTCCTCCGGGACAACAAGCGCCTGGACAGTGCGCCGATCCGCACCCGGCTCAGTGACGAAGAAGTCGCGCGTTTCATGGAGCAGCGTTTCCGTTTCGTCGGTGTCGACGTAAAGGAAGGAAGGCTCCGTGATTATCCGAACGGCGCTTTAGGTGCTCATCTCATTGGCTACATCTACCGCATCAACGCCGACGATGTCAAGAAAATCGAGGAGCGCGGCGAATCTCACAACTACCACGGCAGCATATATATCGGCAAGAGCGGCGTGGAATCCACCTACGAGGCTGACCTTCACGGGATTACAGGGCGTGATCACGTCGAAAACACTGCTAGTGGCAAGGTGGTGCGGAGTCTGATGACTGAACCGGCAACACCGGGAAATGACATCGAACTGTCTATCGACATCGAATTGCAGAAAGTCGCCGAAACTGCTTTTGGCGAGCGGCGTGGCGCCCTGGTCGCCATCGACCCGACGAACGGCGAAGTGCTTGCGCTGGTGTCGATGCCTACCTTCGATCCCAATCTGTTCGTTGCCGGCATTTCCGCCCAAGACTGGAATATGCTAAATGAACGCGACATTCCCTCACTCAAGCAGAACAAACCCCTGCTCAATCGCGCGGTTGCCAGCGTCTATCCGCCGGGCTCGACCTTCAAACCCTTCATGGCGCTGGCCGGCCTGAATGGGGGCAAACGCACGCTCACGCAAAAAATAAACGATCTGGGCGGTTTTCCTTTCGGTGGTCACTATTTCAAAGACATCAAAAAAGGCGGCCACGGCCTGGTTGATGTACATAAATCTATCGTCGTCTCGTGCAGTACCTATTACTACATGCTGGCCAACGATCTGGGTATCGATGCCATCGCCAGCTTCGTCAGCCAATTTGGGCTTGGTTCGCGCACCGGCATCGACATTCCCGATGAAAAAGAGGGAGTACTGCCTTCGACGGCCTGGAAGCGCAGGTATTTTGCCAAGCAGGGAGCGGCAGCCCAGAAATGGTACGCAGGCGAGACGATTTCGGTAGGCGTCGGCCAGGGCTACAACGCCTATACCCCCCTCCAGATGGCCCTGGCGACAGCAACGATTGCCAACGATGGCAAGCGGATGCGTCCTCGCGTGCTTCGGGCCGTGATTGACAGCCAGGGGCAACGACATGAACCTCCGCCCGAACTGATCAATGAAGTTTCCGTCAATCCGGAATACATGGCCGCAGTACGGCGGGCGATGGATGATGTCACACGCTCCGGAACCGCCGCGCGGACCTTTGCCAAGGCGCCATACCGTTCCGGCGGCAAAACCGGCTCCGCGCAGGTCGTCCGAGGCCAGCAATACGACAAGAACAATGAGCGCCTGCGCGACCACTCCTGGTACATCGCCTATGCACCGTCCGAGCAGCCCAAAATCGCGCTCGCGGTCATGGTGGAAAACGGCGGCTTCGGTTCGGTCTCCGCAGCGCCAATCGCGCGCCAGGTGTTTGACGCCTACCTTCTCAAGAAGCGCACCGACGAACCCGCGCCCAAAGATACCGGCGCCGAAGATGAAGAGGGCGACGACCCTCCAAGCAATATGGTCTATCCCGGTTTTGAGGAGGGAATCTAGTGAACCGCCGTGGCCGTTTCCACATAACGCGGCTGTTTTCAGCACTGGTTCGCCCGCTCGATCCGCATCTGATGGCAATTCTCGCGGCCCTGCTGCTTTGTTCCGTTGTACTCATTGCAAGCGCTGCACCCGACCGGTTTGATGCGCAGATCATGTACATCAGCCTGTCGCTGCTCGGAATGTGGATTGTAGCCATCATTCCGACTCGCCGCCTGCTGTCCCTGGCGCCAATTTTTTATGTCATTGGAGTCGCCTTGCTGATCGCCGTCGATATGTTCGGAACCATCTCGAAGGGCGCAAAACGCTGGCTGGAAATCAGCCCGTTCCCCCGCATGCAACCCTCCGAAATCATGAAAATCGTCATGCCATTGACCCTGGCATGGTTTTTCCAGAAACGCGAACACTTCATCTCCTGGAAAGAATTCCAGTTTGCCGTACTACTGCTGGTTGGACCAGCATACCTGATCGCCAAGCAACCTGACCTGGGTACGACCATCCTGGTGTGTTCCTCGGGGTTTTTCGTGATCTTCTTCGCCGGTCTGTGGTGGAGACTGATCATTCCGGTTGCCCTGGCTGCTCTGACTGCCATCCTCGCCTTCAGTTTCTACGGCGGAGAACTCTGTCAACCAGACGTCAAATGGCCCGGTCTGCACGACTACCAGAAAGAACGCATCTGTACGCTGCGCGACCCGGATCGCGACCCACGCGGCAAGGGGTTTCACACCATCCAATCGACCATTGCCATCGGCTCGGGCGGCTTCACCGGCAAAGGCTGGAAGCAGGGAACGCAGACGCACCTGTCTTTTCTGCCGGAGCAGCATACCGACTTCGTGTTCGCCGTACTCTCCGAGGAATTTGGCCTCATCGGGGTTTTGACCCTGCTGGGCCTATATATGGCGCTATTGGCGCGCGGCTTCATGATTGCCGCCAGTGCGTCGACTCTGGGGGGGAAATTGTTGGCCGCTTCTATGACAATGGTATTTTTTACCTACCTGTTCGTGAACATCGGCATGGTCAGCGGCATTTTGCCGGTCGTGGGCGTACCCCTGCCGTTCATCAGCTATGGCGGAACTGCCGTCGTGTCGCTCTGTCTGGGGGTCGGTATTCTGATGGGAATCCGCCGCGACAAGCAGGAACGCTAGGGAGGCACGGCGATGTGTGCCGGAAACCGGATACTGCGTGCCCTGGGTGTGATTGTCGCGGTTTCGATTTTGGCAACGGCCTGTGTCACGACGCCTTCCCCTTCCCCTTCCCCGTCGACGAAAAAAACCCAAAAGCAAAAAACACAAGAAACACAAAAACGCGGCGGCGGATATTACAAGGACGACGGCCCCGGCACTTCGTCCGAAGATCTGACGAAAACTCCTGACGCCACGCCGCGCGCAGAACCTCTCCGCACCCGTAACAACCGGCCCTATCGCGCGCTGGGCAAAACATACACTCCCCGTACCCGCGTGGAACCTTTTCACCAGCGCGGCGTGGCAAGCTGGTATGGCCGCCGTTTTCATGGCCGCCCCACGGCCAGCGGCGAGCGATACAACATGTATGCAATGACCGCTGCCCATCCGACGCTGCCAATTCCAAGCTACGCACGGGTCACTTCGCTCGCAAATGGCCGTTCGGTCGTAGTGCGGATCAATGATCGCGGCCCCTTCCTGCACGGGCGGATCATAGACCTCTCCTACGCCGCTGCCTCGAAACTCGGCTACGTCAAGAAAGGCAGTGCCCAGGTCGAAGTCGAACAGATTGTGCCCGGCCACGAAGCGTCGGCGCGGAAAACGGAACCCATACCAAGTTCTCCCGGGCCAATCGCAGCATCCGGGGAAAAAACAGAAAACACAGAGCCCGCACCCGGTATGGAACATATACCGGACGCAATTCCCGCGACGAGCGGCGAAACGGTTCAAAATTCAAATGCCAACGCTGTTTCAGGCGATCCACGTTTGTTCCTGCAACTCGGCGTATTTGCTTCGCACATAAACGCGGAAACGTTCCGCTCCCGTGTCTCGGCGCTGGTTCCTGAATTGACGGCAAATACCGAAACACTGCCCGAAAATGGTCACTTCCGCATTTACACCGGACCTTTCGCTTCACCCGCCGACGCGCGCGCAGCGGCGGAACGGATTGAAGAGCAGATGGGAATTCAACCGTTCATCATCCGGCGCGACTGAATCCGGCTTGCCAATTCATGCAAGACAACAGCATCCGGTTCCTCGCCGCCCGTATCACGGCCTATAATCTCGTTTTGCCACCACAAGCCTTCCGGAACTGAACGATGCCCTGTTCTTCACCTTTGCGTTTACTTTCGCTGCTCATCTTCCTGGTCTCACCCTGCACCGTGTCCGCGCAACCAGCCCCCGAGCCGGTGCTGGCAGCCAAATCCTGGATACTGATCGACCACATGACCAACCAGGTACTGACTGCCAATGATCCGGACAGCCGGGCCGAACCCGCTTCGCTCACAAAGCTGATGACGGCCTACCTCACCTTCAAGGCGCTCAAGGCAGGAACGATTACCGAGCAGCAAGAAACGCGGATTTCCACTGCGGCCTGGCGGCAAGAAGGTTCGCGCACATTTATCGACCCCCGAACGCCGGTTTCGGTAGGCGACATGATCCGGGGTGTCATCGTGCAATCGGGCAACGATGCCTGCATTGCGCTCGCCGAACTGCTCGGCGGCAGCGAAGCGGACTTTGTCACGATGATGAACCGGGAAGCCAAGCGATTGGGTATGAACAACACCCATTTCATGAATTCCAACGGACTGTCTCATCCCGATCACTACAGCACCGCGCGCGATCTGGCCACTCTTGCCGGTGCGATCATCCGGGATTTTCCGGAGTACTACGGTCTTTATTCGATCAAATCCTTCACCTACAACCGCATCACGCAATCCAACCGCAACCGTTTGCTGCTCATCGACCCCACGGTCGACGGCATGAAAACCGGCCAAACCAAAGAGGCCGGTTTTTGCCTGGTCGGCAGCGCCTTGCGCGAGCCGAAGCGGCTGGTGGGGGTTGTCCTCGGAGCCTCTTCCGACAATGCACGCGTACAGGAAATGCTCAAACTGCTCAACTACGGATTCAAGTCCCACGACCTGATGCGAATTTATGCCGCCAATCAACCCCTGTCGCAGTTCAGGATATGGAAAGGCGCGGAGAAACTGGTGAACGCAGGTTTCACGCAGGACCTCGTCATATCTCTACCCAAAGGAAAGAACAACAAGATCGAACCCATCCTGGAAAGCCGTCAACCGGTATTCGCGCCGCTGACGAAAGGGCAGGAAATCGGAACGCTCACGCTCACCATCGACGACGAATTCTACGGTAGCTTTCCGGTTGTAGCCCTCGCGGACGTGCCGCGAGCCGGTTTCTTTGGGCGGATGCGGGACTCGATCGTGCTGTGGTTCAAGAGCCTGTGACCTTTGAGCGTACTACCCTCATCGAATACCCCTGCGACTTTCCTATCAAGGTCATGGGCGTAAATGATGTGGGACTTCAGCAGGCGGTTCTCGAAACCGTCACACGCCACGCCCCCGATTTCGACCCGGCCACGACACAGGTTCGCGCATCGGCCAAAGGCAATTACCTGTCACTCACCTGCACCTTTCGCGCCCATTCGCAAACGCAGGTCGACACGCTCTACCGCGAACTGACCTCACACCCCCTGGTCAAGGTAGTGCTATGAACGACGATGGCAGCTTGTGCATCAAGCGCCTTGGTTTCACAGACTACGCTCCGGTGCTTGAAGCCATGCAACGCTTCACCGTCACGCGCAATGCGCAGACGCCCGACGAAATATGGCTGCTCGAACACCCGCCCGTCTTCACGCTCGGACTGGCAGGCAATCCCGTGCACCTCTTGCAGAATCCTGCCGGAATCGATCTGATACACATCGACCGCGGAGGCCAGATTACTTACCACGGCCCCGGTCAACTCGTAGTCTACCTCCTCGTCGACCTCCCCCGCCGGCGGATCAAGATCCGCGAATTCGTCCATCTGATCGAAGAATCCATCATTGCCACGTTGGCCGGATATGGGCTGCAAGGCGAACGAAAGCGCGGCGCGCCCGGTGTTTACATCGATGGCGTAAAAATCGCCGCGCTCGGCCTGCGAGTCAAAAACGGCCGCACTTATCACGGCCTCGCCCTCAACGTAAATGTCGACCTCACGCCTTTCTCGTGGATCAACCCCTGCGGCTACGCTGATCTGAAAAGCACGAGGCTTGCCGATTTCGATATCCATGATGATGTGGATGCCGTCGGCTCCCGCCTGCTCGACCATCTCCAAAGCCTGCTGCCGCCATTTTGCGTAGCGGCGGCAGGAACCGCCTGATAGCGGCGACAAACTCAACCGGAGCGACGATGACTACGCCCCCCCGCAAAGAGCGCGGAGCCGATAAAACAGCCCGCATCCCGATCAAGATCGTCCCCTCCCCTCGCCTGCAAAAACCGGAATGGATAAGGATCAAACTTGCTTCCGGGGAAGAAGCCGGGCGCTTCAACGAAATCAAATCCGCCCTGCGCGGACATCAGCTTCATACCGTGTGTGAAGAAGCCTCCTGCCCCAACATCCACGAATGTTTCGGCAAAGGCACAGCCTCCTTCATGATTCTGGGCGACATCTGCACCCGGCGCTGCCCGTTCTGCGATGTTGCCCACGGGCAACCCGCCCCGCCCGACCCCAATGAGCCTGCAATGTTGGCGGCTACGATTGCAGACATGAAACTCGCCTACGCGGTCATCACCTCGGTCGACCGCGACGACCTGCGCGATGGCGGCGCGGCCCACTTTGCCGCCTGTATACGCGCCATTCGCGCCACTTCCCCCGGAACTTCCGTCGAAATCCTGACCCCCGATTTCCGGGGCAGGGAAAACACTGCGCTCGACGCCTTCGCCGCCGACGCGCCCGACGTTTTCAATCACAATCTCGAAACCGTGCCGCGCCTCTACCCCCAGGCCCGCCCCGGCGCAGACTATGCCGCCTCCCTCTCCCTGCTCGAACGTTTCAAGGCGCGCTATCCGGACGTCCCCACCAAATCGGGTCTGATGGTCGGTTTAGGCGAAAACGACGACGAAATCCTCGCCACGATGCTTGACTTGCGCGCACACGGCGTCGATCTGCTCACCATCGGCCAATACCTGCAACCATCCACCGGGCATCTGCCGGTACTGCGCTATGTTCACCCCGATACCTTCAGGCTATTTGAGCTTGAAGCGCAGAAAATGGGTTTCAGAAACGCCGCCTGCGGACCAATGGTGCGATCAAGTTTTTGGGCAGACAAACTGGCGCACGAAGCAGGTATCGCTGTGAATTCCAACGATAAACGCTGAGTTTCGCAGACTTCTCCATCAAGCCTGAAAGTCAGGCTCCGTTTGAACGCGCGCCGAACGCAATCCTCGCCGCCCAAGCCGGATCATTCCTGCTCCGCCTTCCGGTTCGTCCGCCAGGTTTCCATGATCGTCTTGAACTGCTCTTCGTACCCCAATACGTCGGGATATACACGAACACGGGCAATCATGCCGAAGACGATTTGCATGTCGGCTACGATCACGGCATCGATTGCCCAGAGGTTGGTAATGTCGAAATGTCCGCAATTCACGGAGTCCCACCACGACAACAGAAAGTCCGCGACGATCATGCTCTGGTGGGTACTGCCCTGGGACATGCTTCCGCCGGGGTCATTTGCGCAGGCGATTGCGAGCAGCCGTTCGAGCGCCGCAATCTCCTCTGGCCGCATGACAGGGACTTCTGGTGTGGCGATGGTTTCCATATGGGTCTCCTTGTTTTATTGATCAGTCACCGTACTCATTCGGCGCGCATTTGCGGAAACAGGATGACGTCGCGGATCGCGGGACTGTCGGTGAGCAGCATCGCCAGACGATCAACACCGATGCCGCAACCACCAGTGGGAGGCAGGCCGATTTCGAGCGCGCGGATATAGTCTGCGTCGTAGTACATGGCTTCTTCGTCGCCTGCGTCCTTGGCCGCCGCCTGGGCGCGGAACCGCGCGGCCTGGTCTTCGGGGTCGTTTAGCTCGGAGAAGCCGTTGGCGATTTCACGGCCAGCGATGAACAACTCAAAGCGCTCTGTGATGTCGGGGTTGCCGTCGGAGGCGCGGGCCAGCGGGGAGACTTCAACCGGGTAGTCGGTGATGAAGGTAGGTTCCCACAGTTCGGCTTCCGTCGAGGCTTCAAAAAGCTGGAGTTGCAGACTGCCGAGTCCGCCCGGTTTGACCTTTTCGCCGAAGTCCCGGATTTTCTGCGCAAGCCAGACGGGGTCGGCAAGCTGCGCTTCGGTAAAACCGGGATGGTATTTGCGGATCGCGCCGGTGATGGTGAGCCGGGCGAAGGGCTTGGAGAAATCGAGCGGACGCTCCTGGTAAACGAAGGCTTCAGTGCCAAGCGCCTCACGCGCGGTCAGGCGGATCAGCCCTTCGGTAAAGTCCATCAGCGTCCGGTAGTTTGCGTAGGCTTCGTAAAACTCCATCATGGTGAATTCGGGATTGTGCCGCGGCGACAGCCCTTCGTTCCTGAAATTGCGATTGATCTCGAAGACTTTCTCGAAGCCGCCCACGACCAGCCGCTTGAGATAGAGTTCGGGCGCGACGCGCAGGTAGAGCGCCATGTCGAGGGCGTTATGATGGGTCACGAAAGGTTTGGCCGTGGCTCCGCCCGGAATGGGATGCATCATGGGCGTTTCGACTTCAAGGAAGCCGTGGTTGCACATGTAATTGCGGATCGACTGTACCAGCCGACTGCGGGCAACGAAGGTGAAACGCGACTCCTCGCTCATGATGAGGTCGATGTAACGCTGCCGGTATCTGGATTCGGTGTCGGTGAGTCCGTGGAATTTGTCGGGCAGGGGACGCAGGCTCTTGGTGAGCAGACGGAGGGCTTCGGCCTTGACGGTCAATTCGCCCGTTTTGGTCTTGAACAGCGTGCCGATGCAGCCAACGATGTCGCCAATGTCCCAGCGTTTGAAGTCGGCATAGACTTCGTCGCCGACCATGTCGCGCCCCACATAAAGCTGAAGCTTGCCGGACAAATCCTGGATGGTGACGAAGCTCGCCTTGCCCATGATGCGCTTGAGCATGATCCGCCCGGCAACCTTGACTTCGACAGGGATTGCTTCCAGCGCCTCGGCGTCTTTGTCTGCATAGAGTTCATCGAGCTTACCGGCGGTGTTTTCACGCGCAAAGTCGTTCGGGAACGCCTGCCCGGTGGCTCGCCATTGGGCAAGTTTTTCGCGGCGCTCGGCGATGATGTGGTTTTCATCCGGGGAGGCGGGGACATTGAGATCAATCATGGCTTATTTGTATGGAGAAAATTATAATTGTCGCAGGCATGGATACATGGGGCAAATCGAAAGGCAGAGTCCGGCTTGATTGTCGGCGTCGCAGGTATGGATAAATCATGATACCTTGTATCCTCATGAACTATATCCTGCGACAGAGTGTCATAGAGCTTTGATTTCCTGCCATTTATAGCAGTCTCAGGAGAGAACGGTTCATATTTAAGTACTTGTTTTATTTTTGCGCTATGCCAGGGGATGAAGATGGGGATCTCAAATACGTTTGGACGGGTCGGAGGCGCGCTGAGGCGGCTCTTTGGTATAAAGACTGATACCCGTTCACGGAAAATGTCATCCGGTTCGATGCTTGAACCGGCTTTGCTGGATTTCAAAGATTGCAAAAAACATCCGAGGTTGTTTCAAGATTTTCATTTTTCCGGAAGAACGACGCGCTACATCATGGACGAGTCGCTGTGGCGCGATTTCAAGACGTTTTATCGTGCTCCACAGGCTTTGTCGTGGTGGATGATCAGCGGAAAGGCGGGCGCGGGCAAAAGCCGTGCGGCGCTCGAATTCTGTATGGCGCTGGAGACGGGCAAGGCTAATTTCCGTTTTCTGAATGCTGCTTCCACCGGACCCGTCGAGGTCGAACCGGTTTCGGGTGAGGATTTCTCAAGCTGGAAAGCCGGATTCCTGGATCTTGCAGGAACGCCTTTCTCGACATGGAAAGACTGGGCGCCCGAGCAGCACACCCTGCTGGTATTCGACGAGGCAACCAAACATTACAACGACAATTCCCGTCTTTGCACGGGGTGGCAGGACGGCGAAGACGTACGGCTCCGTTTCAATGTTGGCGAAATCATCAAACTTCTCGCCGCCAAGGCTGAACAAGGCGTTTTCGGGCCATATCGTGTGCGTTTGCTGTTGCTGGAGCGGGAACACCGGCAAATAGGCTGGGATTGGTATAGGGATATACCTGAGGACTCGTCCTCGCGTTTCAAGAAAGAACCAACACCGTTGCCGCCCGTACCGCCGGAAGGGTTGTTCGGGATCGCGCAGGATGTCTGGAAAAGATCGGACGACTCGGACGCCCCCTGTGAAACGCCCGATGCTTTCCTGGACAAGCTGTGCGCCGTGGATAGTGATCGGAGAGCATTGTTCGCCATGCTCCTGGCTGCCGCGATGGCTACCGATGCTCAGGCCGCGTTTACCCGGCGCGACGTGCTGAGACTGGCCCTCAAGGACGGATATGAGCGTGTATTGCAACTCGCCGGAAAAGAGAGTGCCACGCAAGCCGTAAGAATCCTGGCGCTTTCTACTCTGACAGGCGGAAGACTCGGCGCTTGCGACCTGGACAAGGATCATGTCTTGTGGAATTCCGGCCTGGGACATACGGCGAACGGCGAAGAGGGTATTTTCTATCCCTGGCCTGTCGAACCGGAGTTGCTCGGAGAAAGCTTCATTCTGGACGACATGAAGCAGGACGATATTCCGGAAGATGCGCGTATCGGCGACGATGAGATGCGCGCCCTGATTGGCAAGGCATGGGAAACCTGCTCCACCGAAATGGCGTATTTTTTCGAATGCTGCGGACAGGATTTTTCATCCGATCCAACCTGGATCGAAACGCGGTTCCTGAACTGCCTTCTGGCCGATGTAGACACTCCCCTCTACATGCGAACCGCTGTGAACCTGGTGTCCTGGTTCGGCAAGGGACAACTCGATGCCGCGCGCAAGATCTACGAGCACATGAACAGTGTCGGAAACGCGGGCATGTTCTGCCGCGAACGCGCTGAAGTGTCGACAAACCTGATTCGTATCTATTGTGAAGCCGGGATGTTCGATGAAGCTTCCCCGATATTCCTGGCCATGAATGCCCTGGGAGACTCGGAAGAGGTCAATCGCTGCCGCGCCGCAGCCTCGGTCTATCTGGTCGGAGAATTGTGCAAGGTAGGCGAACTTGTACGGGCAAGGGTGATGTTCGAAGGTGCGCTGGCCTTCGAGGAAGCTGAGGAATACCAGATTCCCAAAGCCCTGGCGCTGATCCACCTAATAAACGGTTATGCCAGGGCGGGAGATTTTGGTGAAGCGCGTGAGTTGTTTGAAAGCCTGACGGTTTACGGGGATTCGGAAGTGATGCGGGTTCAACGCGCCAAGGCCTCCGTCAACCTGATTGTTTGTTACAGCAAGGCAGGGCATTTCAAAGAAGCACGCGCAATCTTCGAAGGCATGTCTTTGCTCGGAGACGAACCGAAGGTGCGCGCAGAATACGCCAAAGCATCCAAATTTCTCGACTTTTTTGCTGTCAAGCAGGGCCCAGATGAGGAGGAACAGTCCGTGGCTGCGTCTGCCTGATTGTTTTGCTGGCGTCAGCGGAAATGCCGGAAAAACGGTTCCGCCCTGACCGGGGAATGAGAAAGTACTCCCGGCAGGGCGGAACCGTTTTCTTACTTCTTATTTCAGCTCAACCTGCGCCCGGAGCCAGAATATCCGCCCCGGCTCATTGACGCGCATGGTAGGTTCATAACCCGTGATGACAAAATCGCCGCTTTTGCTCAAGTGTTCCGCGTACGTTTTGTTGAACAGATTGTCGATGCCGAAAATGAACCGGGTGGTTTTGTTCAAGCGATAACCTCCATTGAGGGAAAACACGCCAAAGCCTCCCGTTTCGCCTTCCAAATCCTGACCGACGATATTGCCCTGTCCGTATGCGGTGCGGTTTTGCCGGGAGACAAGCCGCCACAACGCGCCTGCCGACCAGGGGCCGCGTTCCCAATCCAGTGTGAAACGGGCTTCGAGCGGCGGTATTTGTCCCAGTGCGCCTCCGTCCGAGCCATTTTTTCCGTGGACGTAGGCCAGGCTGGCGCCGCCTTTCAATGAGGGATTGAAACGGTAATTCAAACCCGCTTCTCCGCCCCAGGTGGTTGCGTCGACGTTGCGGGCGACGGTTTTTAGGCCGCCCACCCCATTGGGGTATCGGCTGTCAATCAGAATGTAGTCCTTGTGCTTGCCATAGAAAGCGGAAACAAACCCTTGCAAGTTGTTCGCCTGCCAGGTCAGACCCACGTCGAGCTGGCGAGTGGTTTCCGGCTTTAGAGTGTCCAACACCGAATCGCTGCCAATACCGGTTCCCAGTTTGTTGATTTCCCAAAAATCCGGAAAGCGTTCGTTTTGCCCGACGCCCGCATAAAAGACAGCGTTTTCCGCCAATTCACGCTCATAGCGTATGAATCCGCTGCCGAGCGTTTCACGCCGGGATTCCTTGAACGTGCTTGAAGTGGCGCGGCTGTCCTTGACGCGCCAACTGTCGCCGCGCAGACCGCCGATCAGGCTGTTCGCCTCGCTGAACTGCCAGCGCGCTTCGGCAAAGAGGCCAGTATTGTGAAAGCGGAAATCTTCCGCTCGATCCATGTCGCGATAGTAGTTGGCGCTGCCACGCGGCCCGCCTCTGCGCACGGTATGGACGTTTTTCTGCCAATCCCCCCCAAGCGTGAGGTTGAGCGTCTCCGTGGGGAGCAGGGTCAAAGCGAACCGTCCTCCCGTGGTCTTGCGGTCCGGGTTGTTGGCTGACGGCGTCGGTGGGGGCGTTCGCATGTGGTAGTTGTCCATCACATGATCGATGTAGTTGTAATACACCTGCGCCTCGATTTTGTGGAACATCCCGCCAAGATTGCTTTTGTCGAATTTGAGGCCGTAGTTTTCCCGCTTGAATTTAGTGCCGTCCATGCCCCGGTCGGCGTAGGCAGCTTCGCCATCGCTGCGGATGGCGGAAAATTCCAACCGGGTGTCCTTGTCCGGCGTCCATCCCAGAATGGCATTGCCGCTGTGCCGTTTATAACGTGAATGCACGCGGGAGCCGTTACCGTCTTCATAATCTCCGGAACGGGCATGGGTCAAAATGGCCTGCGCGTAGCCAAACGAAGTGCCCGCCTTGACATCGGCAAAACTGTCATAGCGGTCGAAGCTCGCTGCCGTCAGCGCCACATTCGCTGTCGCGCCCGGTGAGTCGAACCTGACGGGCTTGCGCTCGAATCGCACCATGCCGGCGGCCGCACCGCCGTACCGCACGGTTTGCGGCCCTTTGAGCAAAGTCACGCTATCGTAAGAGTCGGGGAAAATATAGGCTGTGGGCGGATCCATGCGCCCGCCGCAGCCGCCGTGAATATTCTCGTCATCAAGCAAAATGTTGAGGCGTGACCCCGCCATGCCGCGAAATACCGGATCACCGCCGGAACCGCCTTTGCGCGTGATGGTCATGCCGGGAATGGCTTTCAAAACACCCGCACCATCGTTGGCGGGCAAGGGTTGCTGCGGCGCCTTGGTGTTCAATTGCACCTCCAGCGGAACCAGCATGGGCGGCGCCGTGACAATGACGGGTTCGAGTTCAACATCATCCTGTGCAAGCGCCACTCTGCCTGGCGCAAGCAAAAACCCCATCACCATCAGACTCATTGGGATGGGTTTCAAACATTTAATGCAATGCGTATACATTTGTAATCCTTCGCTGAAGCTGCGCCGTTTTAGCGCAGCCGGTAATACGAACGCTAACCGCCCAAAACCGCTCAGGGAATCTCTGCATCACCCTGCATCCACCGTTCGTCATCCTGCGTGAAGTCGCAGGATCCGTGCGGCGCTTGGATTCTGCGACTTCGCTTCGCTACGCGCAGAATGACAGAAGGGGTTTCGCAGAGGTTCGCTCGGATGAACTTTCAGGTAAGCATTCCGGGACATCTCCAGCCTAAAAAAAGCCGGAGATTTTTCGAATCAAGATCAAGCGAAGGAAAAAACGGGCGGGGCGCGCGCTGGCGCGTGGTGCCAATCCGGCGCAGGCGCAGGCGGCCCTGAATTCCGAATGGCTGCAAATTGCTGCGCATCCGGCAAAGGCAGGGGCAGACTAAAGGCGGACGGCAGATGGGGAAAATGCTGGAGCAGGCAGAACGGACAATGCGCCCCGGATAGGGGCGTATCAGGCACGACAGGTACGGTACTGCCTTCCAGATCATGGACCGAGACGATGACAAGACCATTCGCGGTACACAGACTGACAAACCCATCCGGGCGCCCCGCCGTGCCGGAAGCAACCGCTATCCACGCAGCGAACCAGAAATTTACCAGGTAGCATGCCAGCATGAGCCATGCCGTTCTGCGGCAACGCGAGATAGGCGGCAAGGAGCTCAAAAAAGGCAGGACACGCATCCTTCGAATCTACTCCGATTTCACCTTGCCTGTCCAGATTCGGGAAAACCGTAACGGCACCCCATCCCGCGCGTACCGCCTCCTTTCATATAAAAACACAACAGCATCTTGAGTTATCATTCCATATAGCATATGCTGTATGAAACAACCCGGAGAACTCGGCATGCCTCACCCCTTCCTCTCGCCCCGCAATGACCAGGTCTTCAAGTTTATTTTCGGTGACGCCCAAAACACCGGCCCTTTGACCGATTTCCTCAAGGCCACGCTTGATCTGCCTGCCGAAGATCTTCTGGACATCGTGCTCGTCGACCCGCACCTGCGTGGCAATAAGCCCGACGACAAACAGGGCATCCTCGACGTCAAGGTCAAAACCGCCACCGGAAAACTGGTCGACATCGAAATCCAGGTCGCTGAACGCCCCCAGATGCGTGAGCGCATCGTCTTCTACCTCTCCCGCATGATTACCGAGCAGGTCAGCCGGGGGGAAGATCACCGAAAAATCGAG
>JAITMK010000052.1 GCA_031277415.1 Azoarcus sp. | reverse complement strand
ATGCGTCCGTGCGCGATCCGGCAAGGGCAACCACGGGGGATTGCCCCTACAAAACCCCTTCCCAACAGCCGAGTGTAGGGGCGAAAACTTTTCGTCCCTGGATTTGTAAACACCCTCTTAAGGAACTTCTGCATTACCCTACCTCCACCGCTTGTCATCCTGCTTGATACCGCAGGATCCGCGCAGCATCTGGATTCTGCGACTTCGCTTCGCTACGCGTAGAATGACAGAAGGAGTTTTGCAGAAAATCCTTAAAAAAGCCGTAGTCGATTTTTCAAAAAATCGTGCCCATCTTTTCCGCGTTCTCTTGCGCAAGCAATCCGGGCACGGGTGGCGTGCCCCCCGGTTCAGTCAGCAAGCAACCGGTAGAGCGTCATCAGCATGCCCGCCGTCGCTCCCCAGATAAAGTAGTCGCCATAGGGCATGGCGTGGAAATGGCGCGTCTTGCCGTCTTTCATCGTAGCGGAGTACCGCTGATGATTGGCAGGATTAAGAAAATGCGCGAGCGGCACTTCAAATGCTTCGGCAACTTCAAAACTGTCCAGTTTCAGCCTGATCGGCGGGTGCAACAGTCCCACTACGGGGGTAACGCGAAAACCCGTTCCGGTCAGGTAATCCGGCAGGCAACCGATGAGTTCGATTCGTTCCGGGGCGAGGCCAATTTCTTCTTCTGTTTCGCGCATTGCGGTTTCTTCGGCAGAAGCGTCGCCTGCTTCCATGCCGCCGCCGGGAAAGCTGATTTGTCCCGGATGGTAGTACAAATGATCGGTACGCCGGGTAAGCAGCACGGTAGGGCTGTTTACCCGGTGTTCGTGCAGTACCAGCGGCACGAGCACCGCCGCCGGGCGAGGTTGTTCGCCACCCGCTCCGGGCCAATCCCCGGCGAAGGGCTCAAGCTCCTCCTGCCCCGGCCCTGATTGAACCGCCCCGCCTGCGGGGATTGCTTTCGGCGCGTGTTCAATTCGCGCCAGTCGTTGACGCAGTTTGCCCACAATTTCGTGCGCTTCGCTCACATTCATCCTTCTTCAAGGTTTCTTCTTCAGACGCATCAGCTTGCCGTCACGCCGCATTTCCATCTGTTCGAGAACGTTCATCCCGAGTAGTACCTGGGGCATGTTGGCCTGCATCACCAGCGCGTCGATATTATCGAAACGCAGCCCGCCTATTTTCAACGATCTCAGCGTCACCCGCCAAGTGTTGATCAAACCGCCCGCAGTATGAGCCTGACCCCTTTGCTCGTCATCCAGGTCGAGCCCCAAGTTCTGCGCGGTCGAGTATCCGATGGCGACGAGTGACGCTCCGGTATCGACAAGGAAATTGACACTGCCCCCATTGATTTCACCATCGATCATGAAGTGCCCCGATGCATCCGATTCGATGGTAATTTCCACGCCGCGCGCCAGTATTTTCCGGGCCTGCTCGCGGGTGTCCGTATTCGTGCCCGGCGTGTCGCCGTGCCGCACGACCCGCTCTCCCAGGCGCAGGGTTTGGCGCCGCCCCTCGAATTCGATGACTGCCGTATTGCCTTCGATCAAGAGCAGGCGCACACCGTTGGGCGTGCTTGCCCCTACCGCCAGCAGTTGCGGCGGCCCGTTGTCGACGACGATCACGGCGCGATCCCCCACGATGCCCGATAGCGCCAGTTCGGCTGCGTGCGTAACTCCCGCCAACGCAAAGACGAGCAGCCCAGGCAACACTTTTACCCGCTTCAGCATTCCCGCTCCCTTTGTCCTGACACATTGCCACAGATGTACGCTATCGTTCCAAACGCACTTGACGTCAGGCTGAAACGTCACAACACTGACCAAAGTACATTCGAGCGTAAGAACTGATATGACTTCTTCCACAAAAAGAATATTTTCCGCGCGTTTTTTTTACTCCGCTTCTCATGGCAAACGGAAAAGCGGGTTCACGCTGATCGAGATGCTCATCGTCATCGCAATCGCTGCCATCCTTGCGGCCGTCGCGGTACCCTCGTTCAGAACCATGAACCGCAACATGGCCGTCCGCGGCGCAGCCGATGAACTTGTTGCGGGCATTCAGTTCGCCCGCTCCGAAGCTGCCCGCATCAACAATACGGTTTCATTATTGATCGATGGCCGTACCTGGCAGGTTTTCGTCGACGTTAACGGAAACAAAAAACGCGATAACAGCGAAACATTACTGCGCGAAGGCACTTATTCCGATCTGATAACAGCCCAAGCCGCAGCACTATGGATGGGATTTACCTCTACCGGCACGGCTACACTGGATGCGGGGAACTTC
This sequence comes from Azoarcus sp., assembly GCA_031277415.1. Classification (GTDB taxonomy): domain Bacteria; phylum Pseudomonadota; class Gammaproteobacteria; order Burkholderiales; family Rhodocyclaceae; genus WRNU01. The sequence goes on along the minus strand of JAITMK010000052.1, from coordinate 14,503 downwards.
CCGGCGGGCATCTGTCTGGGCATTACCGGCGACCTATCTATCCAGCGTCGGGTATTGCTTCCGACTCCAGCCGCCTCCCCCGTGATTCAAACCAGTTGCCAGTAAAGACTTTTATCGGCATATGCTATAAATTCTATGGATTCAGGCAAAAATAGGATCTCTCATGAACACGCAGAAAGGATTCACATTGTTGGAACTGATGATCGCTGTCGTGGTTGTCGCTATCCTCGCTGCCATTGCGATACCGAACTATCAGTCATACATGATAAAAACCCGCCGGGCGACAGCGGCGGGCTGCCTGCTGGAATTGTCGCAATTCATGGAGCGCTTCTATACCACGAACCTGCGCTACGACCAGGACACCGCTGGTAATACGGTTGCTTTGCCGGCTACCCAGTGCCAAGCGGATCTGGCAGGCTACTACGCCTTTGCTTTAGAAACCCCGACTGCACGCACCTACACCCTCAGCGCAGTACCGCAGGGTGCGCAAGGCAGTAAGGATCCCTCCAAGTGCGGAAATCTCACCATCGACGAGACCGGGAAGAAGCGCGCCACCGGTGAGGGCGCCGACGCTGGTACGTGCTGGAGATAGGCGGGTTTAAGGAACGTCTGCATTACCCTATTTTTCCGCCTCCTGTCATCCTGCTTGATACCGCAGGATCCACGCAGCGTCTAGATTCTGCGACTTCGCTTCGCTGCGCGCAGAATGACGGGAGGGGTTTTGCAGGGATTCCCTAACGTAGGGGCGTTGGTAGGGGCGTTGCGTGCAACGCCCTTATACCGGTAAAGCCATAGTCAGCCCAACCCCTGCGCCGCCATCTTTCTTCGCAGGAACGCAATTTGCGTTTGCAGCGGCAGCGACTTGGGACATACGTCGTGGCAGGCAAGCAGCGACATGCAGCCGAACACGCCGGTATCGTCGCCGATCAGTTCGTAATAATCGTCGTCCGTGCGGGCATCGCGCGGATCCAGCCGGAAACGCGCGATCTTGCCGAATCCGACCGCGCCGACAAAATCCTTGCGCATTTGCGCCGTCCCGCAAGCGGCAACGCAACAGCCGCATTCGATGCAGCGGTCGAGTTCGTAGATCTGTTCGGCAATGTCGGGGTCCATACGTTCTTCGATGCGGCAAATGTCGGTTTCACCCTCCTTCGCATGAAGCCAGACTTGCAGGCGCTCGCTCATGCCGCGCATCCACTTGCCGGTGTTGACCGAAAGATCGCCGATCAACTCGAAAAACGGCAGCGGCGCAAGCGTAATCACATTGGGCAGATCGCGGGTCAATGTGCGGCAGGCCAACTGCGGACGTCCATTGACCATCATTGCGCTGCTGCCGCAAATACCAGCGCGGCAGACAAAATCGAATTGCAGGGTCGGATCCTGGTGCTCGCGGATTTCGTTGAGGACGATGAACAGCGTCATGCTGTCGGATTCTTCAATCCGGTATTCCTGCATGCGCGGCCTGGATGCGGGATCGCTCGGATCGTAGCGCAGGATGTTGATGCTCAACTGCCGGTTTTGTCCGGCATTCTGGCGAGCGGTGTTGTTGTCAATGGCGCTCATTGCGAGGTCTCCAACGGTTCATCGAGCCGTTCGTTGCGCCCCGCGAGCGAGGCAGGCAATTTATCGGCGTAAGGCATGAGGGCTTCCTGAACGGCAAAGCGATCCCGGCCTTCCATCTGGCTGCGGATGGCATCCACTTCCTGTTGACGGCGCGGCGTGTCCGGATGGTCGATGTAGTCTTTCGCACCGTAACCGCGCCAGCCCGGCGGCAGTTCCATCTTCGTGACATCGAGCGGCTCATACTCGAAACTCGGCAAACTGGCCGTTTCGTCCGGCCAGAAAGCCAGTGTGCGCTTGAGCCATTCCTGATCGTTCCGGTGAGGGAAATCTTCACGGAAATGCGCGCCCCGGCTCTCGGTGCGCAGATAAGCACCGTGCGCGGTGGCAAGCGCCACCTTGATCATGCGCCGGACGCGATAAGCCATCACCAGTTCGGGGTTGGCTGCACGCGATTTACCGGAAGTGCCGATATCGGCGCTTCGCTCCAGCAAGCGTTGCAGGTGCGCAACCCCGGCAAGCAGCGCGTCGCCCTGCCTGAAAATGCCGACGTGGCGGGTCATGACTTCCTGCATTTCGGAGTAGAGTTTGAACGCGTTTTCGCTCCCGCCACCGTCAAGAATTGCCGCGAGCTTCGCCTCTTCGCGCTGCACGAACTCGCGTGCAAGCGTGAGCGGGAACGGGGCGCTGTTTTCCGGTTTGTCGCAGAAATCGGCGATGAATTCACCGACGATCATGCCCGCTACCACGGTTTCGGCCACGGAATTGCCGCCCAGCCGGTTGAAGCCGTGCAAATCCCAACAGGCAGCTTCGCCTGCCGCGAACAGCCCTTTGAGTGAAGGCGACTGGCCGGTATGGTCGGTGCGCACGCCGCCCATCGTGTAGTGCTGCGTCGGGCGCACGGGAATCCACTTTTCGGCGGGGTCGATGCCGAGGAAGTACTCACAGATTTCCTTCACTTCGCGCAGGTTGTGCTCGATGTGATGACGGCCCAGCAGGGTGATGTCCAGCCACAGGTGTGGCCCGAAGCGCGACTGCACGCCCTTGCCGCTGCGGATATGTTCTTCCATGCGGCGGGAAACGACGTCGCGCGAGGCGAGTTCTTTCTTTTCCGGCTCGTAATGCGGCATGAAACGTTCGCCATCCACGTCCCGCAACAGGCCGCCGTCTCCCCGGCAACCTTCGGTGACGAGAATGCCTGCCGGAACAATGCCGGTAGGATGAAACTGCACGGCTTCCATATTACCCAGGCGAGCGACGCCGGTTTCCAGCGCCAGGCCGTGACCCATGCCTTCGCAGATCACCGCGCTGGTCGTGGCGCTGTACAGCCGCCCTGCCCCACCGGCGGCAATCGCCGTGGCCTTGGCAAGATAGGCGACGAGTTCGCCGGTGATGAGGTTGCGCACCACTGCGCCGTAACAGCGCTCTCCGTCATGGATCAGCGCCAGCGCCTCGGTACGCTCGTGCACTTCGACGCCGTGGCAGACAGCCTGATTGCTGGTGGTAAACAGCATGGCGTGCCCGGTTCCGTCCGCCGCGTAGCAGGTGCGCCATTTTTTGGTTCCGCCGAAATCGCGCTGCGCGATCAGGCCGTGCGCTTCCATGCGCTCGGTCAGGGTGACTTTCTGTTCGTTGATGATGACTTCGTGGTCGCCACCGCGCACCCGGCTCCAGGGCGTGCCCCAGGACGCGAGTTCGCGCACTGCCTTGGGAGCGGTGTCGACGAACATGCGCGCGACAATCTGATCCGCGCCCCAGTCGCTGCCGCGCACCGTATCCTCGAAGTGCACATCCTCATTGTCGCCTGTGCCCTTGGTGACGTTGCCGAGCGACGCCTGCATGCCGCCCTGGGCAGCAGACGAATGCGACCGCTTGGGCGGAACCAGCGAAAGCACGATAGCCTCATGCCCGCGCTTGCGGGCCGCAATGGCAATCCGCAATCCCGCAAGGCCGCCGCCGACCACCAACACATCGGTCATGATCGTTTTCATTGCCCGTCTCCCCGATGCTCGTTTTTCTCCAGCGCCCATGTCGGCGTATAAGGTTCGCCCACACTGGTACGGTGTTCATAACCGATCTTCATGTACGCGGCCAGTGTCACCAGCCCCAGCACCAGGAAAAATCCGGTCAATATCCATTTCACCTTTCTCAGAGCCTCGCGGGACGCATTCGGCCAGCCCCACTTGACCGCCAGCCGGTACAGGCCGATACCGCCGTGCAATTCCACCGCAAGCAGCAGGGCAAGATAAAACGGCCACAGGCCGTCGCTCCAGATTCGGTCGGCCGAAAGGTAGGGGTTGATATCCTGCGGCCAGACGAACATCTGGTAAAGGTGTGCCGAGGCAAGGAAAAACATCAGAAACCCGGTGTAGACCTGCCATATCCACAAGGTGGAATCCCCGTGTCGCATCACCTTGGTGTGCGCGCGAATGGTGCGCCACTGCTGGTAGCTGACCGGAAACTTACGCAGCGCCATGAGCGCGTGCGCAACAAGCACCAGCACTACAAAACCGACAACGCAAGACACCAGCCACGGGTAAGCCTTGCCGAAGATGAAATAGCCTTCGAAAAATTTGGCGATCGACCACATGGCCGACTCGCCCAAAAGGATCGAGGCGACGAAAAACATGTGCAGCCACATGAAGATCGCGAGGAAAAGGCCGGTGCAACTCTGCAACAAGTCCAACCGGGCCGGCCATCGGCTTTTCCGGGATTTGTCGGCCAATCCCGCATGAATGAAGATAGTTTCGTGTGACACGGTCGCCCCCAAGGGACACAAAAATACGGCGGAGGATAATACCTGCTTTTTAGACAAACATTGATCTGCATCGGGAAATCCCTTGTCAGGGAAATCCCTTATAAGAGCCACGGGGAATCTTTGGATGCCCTGATTTATTCGACTACCTGTCATGGAATCCCCTCTCCCGCTTGCGGGAGAGGGCAACTACCAAACGCAAAAACGCCGCCCGGTTTCCTTGGGCGGCGTTTTGTGTTGGGTGCGGTACGCGCTCACGGCCTTACCAGAATTTCCACCACTTTTTCTTGCGTTTCTGAATGGCCCTGTCGGATTGTATTACCCAATCGCCGAAACCGGCAGATTCATTCAAGGCGAAAAACGCGGCGTATTTCATATCTTCGCCCAGAATGTGCTTGGTGAGCCAGGTGCGCAGAAAGTACAGCAATTCAAAACTGATTGCCGCCTTGCCGGAGTGAATCTTTTCTTGCAGAACCACGACTTCACTGACAAGTTCCCGGTGCAGGCCGCGATGGTCTTCGTATTCCGGGTATTTACTGACGCGCATCAGGGTTTCTTCCAATCCGAAATGGACGCGGGTGTAATCAACCAGTTCATTGAGCACTTCCACGCACGCGGCGGTGCCCTTGTGATCGAGAATGCCGGTATGAATCATGTTGATCAAATCGAACAAGGTTTTGTGTTGTTCGTCTATTTCGGGTATCCCGACACTAAACTGATCAGACCACTGTAATCTGGCATGTCTATCATCAGTCGCCATGGAAGTTCTCCGAGGTTACCGCGCAACGGGCTTATATGGTTTTTGGATTTTCCGGTTTGGCGGCATCCGGGTAATTGAACAAAACTCCTGCAAGGAGATACTACCAGTTAGTGCGTTCACTCTGCGATTTTTATATTTACCGTTGCCATTTTTTCACGCTTGAAGCCATAAGCTGATATGGTTTACCGGTTTTAAACCACTTCCTTCCGGTTTTGGATTCTTCAATATGTTGCAGGACCTTCGACGCCGTGCTCGTTATTGTCTGCTACCCGCCCTGTGCCTGACGCTCAGTGCCTGCGTAACGGCGCCGCCAAGGGTGGGCAGTGCCAACGCGCAATGGCAACCTTCCCCCAACCACGGGCCGCGCAAACCCAATTACGTCATCCTGCACCATACCAGCAGCGGCACCCTGGAGCGCGCGCTTGCTACCTTGCGCAATCCCCGCGCCGAAGTCAGCAGTCATTACCTGATTGACCGCGATGGGCGGATCGTGCAGCTTGTCGATGAAAATCAGCGCGCCTGGCACGCCGGGGAATCGTATTGGGGCGGACACTCGGATCTGAATTCCGCATCGATCGGAATCGAACTGGTCAATAACGGCAAGGAGCCTTTTGCACCTGCCCAAATCAAAGCCCTGCTGGGGTTGTTGTCCGATATTCGAAGCCGCCACAAGATTCCGCGCGCCAACTTCCTCGGCCATGCCGATGTCGCCCCCGGCCGCAAGACTGACCCGAGCGCCTTTTTCCCGTGGCAGCAGCTTGCCATGTCGGGCTTCGGCCTGTGGTGCAACCCTCCTTATGCCCCCCCCCCGGAGAGTTTCGACACCATCCTTGGTCTGGCGACGCTCGGCTACGATGTCCGCGATCCTCTCAGGGCAATTTCCGCCTTCAAGCTGCATTTTTCCCCTAACGGCGACAAGGATATGGATGAGGCGGATCGCGCGATGCTGTATTGCCTGGTGGGGAAAATCATGACCGTTGGCCGCGAGTAAGGCGCTCCCGGGTCACTCCGATCTGGAGGTGACTCGGGATGGTTCAAAGTATGGCTTGCAATCGTTTCGCTTTTTTGGTTATACTCGTTGGCTTTACGGGGATTGTCGCAAGTATTTTGGCAATCCATTATCAGTTCAGCGTCGGCCAATCGCAGTCGGCGATGAGGAGAACAACATGAGTCTAGGCCTTGTTGGGCGCAAGGTCGGCATGACTCGCATCTTTGCCGAGGATGGTGCATCTATCCCGGTAACGGTGCTTGACGTGTCCGACAACCGCGTGTCCCAGATCAAGACGGATGACACCGACGGCTATGCCGCGGTTCAGGTTGCGGTCGGCAAACGCCGTCCCAGCCGAATCGGTAAGGCGCTGGCGGGACATCTTGCCAAAGCAGGGGTCGAACCCTGCCGCATCCTGCGCGAATTTCGCGTGGAAGCCGACAAACTCGCCTCGTTGAAGGCGGGTGACGTCATCGGAGCCGATCTTTTCGCCGTCGGCCAAAAAGTCGATGTCACCGGAACCAGCATCGGCAAGGGTTTTTCCGGTGGACAAAAACGCCACAACTTCGCTTCCCAGCGCGCTTCCCACGGCAATTCGGTGTCGCATAACGCGCCGGGTTCCATCGGCATGGCGCAAGACCCTGGCCGCGTGTTCAAGGGAACGCGCATGGCTGGCCAGCACGGCAACGTGCGGCGCACGACGCAGGGGCTTGAAGTAATCAGAGTCGATGTCGAGCGCCAGTTATTGCTGGTCAAGGGCGCTGTGCCCGGCTCCAAGGGCGGCGACGTGATCGTCCGTCCCGCAGTGAAGCTATAAGGGGGCGGCATGGAACTGAAACTCTTGAACGCCGAAGGCCAGGTCGCATCGACGCTGCAAGCGTCCGATACACTTTTTGGCCGCGACTACAACGAGGCGCTGGTTCATCAGGTGGTGACGGCCTACATGGCCAATGCCCGTTCCGGCAACCGCGCCCAGAAAACCCGCGGCGAGGTTGCACACTCGACGAAAAAACCGTTCCGCCAGAAAGGTACGGGCAATGCCCGCGCCGGTATGTCTTCCAGCCCGCTGTGGCGCGGAGGTGGCCGGACTTTCCCGAACAAGCCGACCGAAAATTTCTCGCACAAGGTCAATCGCAAGATGTATCGCGCCGGAGTGGCGTCCATCCTGTCGCAACTCGCACGCGAAGACCGGCTGGCGATTGTCGAGGACTTTCTCATCGAGGCGCCTAAAACCCGCCTGCTGGTACAAAAACTCAAGGGCATGGGACTGGATTCCGTGCTCGTGATTACCGATACCGTGGATGAAAACCTGGATCTGTCTTCACGCAACCTGTACAGCGTGCAGGTGCTTGAAGTCGAGAGAACCGACCCGGTCTCGCTGGTGCGTTTCCCGAAAGTGCTGGTCACAAAAGGGGCGCTTGCCAAGATGGAGGAGGCGTGGCAATGAGCACTGTGAACCAGGAACGTCTGCTGCAAGTACTGCTCGCTCCGCAGATTTCAGAAAAAGCGACTTATGTTGCCGACAAATTCGGGCAGGTCGTTTTCAAGGTAGTCCCCGATGCAACCAAACCGGAAATAAAAGCCGCCGTCGAGGCGCTTTTCAAGGTTAATGTCAAATCGGTGCAGGTCTTGAACGTCAAGAGCAAGGTAAAGCGCACCGGTCGCATCATGGGCCGCCGAAAGGGCTGGAAGAAGGCTTTTGTCAGGCTCGAATCCGGTCAGGAAATCAACTTCGTGGCCGGGGAGTAACAAATCATGGCACTGGTAAAACTCAAGCCTACCTCCGCCGGCCGCCGCGGGATGGTGAAGGTAGTCAATCCCAATCTGCACAAAGGCCGTCCGTTCGACGCGCTGACGGAAAAAAAGAGCAACAAGGCAGGGCGTAATAACTCGGGCCGTATCACCGTTCGCCATCAGGGCGGCGGCCATAAGGCTCACTACCGGGTGATCGACTTCCGCCGCAACAAGGACGGTATTCCGGCCAAGGTGGAGCGTATCGAGTACGACCCGAACCGTTCCGCGAACATCGCCCTGCTCTGCTACGCTGATGGCGAACGCCGTTACATCGTTGCTCCACGCAACGTCACGGTTGGTCAGACGCTGCTGAGCGGTCCCGAAGCGCCGATCAAACCCGGTAACGCAATGCCGATCCGCAATATCCCGGTCGGCACGACGATTCATTGCGTCGAGATGCAGCCCGGCAAGGGCGCACAGCTTGCCCGTTCGGCAGGCACGTCGGTGCAACTGCTCGCCCGTGAAGGTTCATATGCCCAGTTGAGGCTGCGCTCCGGTGAAATCCGGCGGGTGCACATCGAGTGCCGGGCCACGATTGGCGAAGTCGGCAACGAAGAGCATAGCCTGCGCAAGATCGGCAAGGCCGGTGCAAACCGCTGGAGGGGCATCCGTCCGACGGTGCGCGGCGTGGTCATGAACCCGATCGACCACCCGCACGGCGGCGGTGAAGGCCGCACCGGTGAAGGCCGGGTGCCGGTCAGCCCGTGGGGCACGCCGACAAAGGGATATCGGACACGCAACAACAAACGCACCGATGCAATGATCGTGCAGCGTCGCCGCAAGCGTTAAGGGGATAACAGATGGCACGTTCTATCAAAAAAGGCCCGTTTATCGACGCTCACCTTCTGAAGAAGGTCGATGCCGCACGGGCAAACAACGACAAACGCCCGATCAAAACCTGGTCGCGCCGCTCCACCGTCCTGCCCGATTTCGTCGGCCTGACCATTGCCGTACACAATGGCCGCCAGCACATTCCGGTCTATGTTTCCGAAAACATGGTCGGTCACAAGCTCGGCGAATTCGCCCTGACGCGGACTTTCAAGGGGCACGCAGCCTCGAAGAAAGCCAAGAAATAAGGAAGGATGATGGAAGACAAAAACAACTTTAGGAAGGCCGTCAGAAGGGTCAAAAAGAAAGACCGCGCAAAGAAGCTCGAAGAAATGAGAAAGTTTTCTTTGTGTGGTGTTCAGTCTTCTTTGCGTGGTGTTCGTCTTTCGGCGCAGAAGGGTCGCCTGGTGGCTGATCTGGTTCGCGGCAAGTCGGTCGATGACGCACTCAGCATTCTGAACTTTTCACCCAAGAAGGGCGCGAAAATCATCCGCAAGGTAGTCGAATCGGCCATTGCCAACGCCGAGCACAACGACGGCGCGGACATCGACCAGCTTAAGGTCAAAACCATCCACGTGGAAGAAGGTTCGGTACTCAAGCGGTTTACCGCGCGCGCGAAAGGCCGCGGCAATCGTATATCCAAACCGACCAGCCACATTTACGTGACTGTTGGCGAGTAAGGAGCACATATGGGTCAGAAAATTCACCCCACAGGATTCCGGCTTGCCGTCACACGCGACTGGGGTTCACGCTGGTATGCAACGAACCAGGAGTTTCCGAAGAAACTCGTGGAAGACATCAAGGTTCGGAAATATCTCAGAAAACGCCTCTCACATGCGTCGCTGTCCCGCGTGCTCATCGAGCGCCCGGCCAAGAATGCGCGCATCACCCTGTTCTCGGCACGCCCCGGCGTGGTGATCGGCAGAAAGGGTGAAGACATCGAGGCGCTCAAGCGTGATCTGCAAAAGATCGTCGGCGTGCCGGTTCACGTAAACATCGAAGAAATTCGCAAACCCGAGATCGACGCCCGGCTGATTGCCGATTCGATTGCCCAACAGCTCGAAAAACGCATCATGTTCCGGCGCGCAATGAAGCGTGCGATGCAAAACGCGATGCGTCTCGGCGCACAGGGCATCAAGATCATGAGCTCCGGCCGCCTGAACGGAGCCGAGATTGCCCGTACCGAATGGTATCGGGAAGGCCGGGTTCCGTTGCACACGCTGACTGCCGATATCGATTACGGTATTTCCGAAGCGAAAACGACTTACGGCATCATCGGTATCAAGGTCTGGGTGTACAAGGGCGAAATGCAGAACCGCAACGAACAGCCAACTGCCGCCGAGCCTGAGACCGAGAACCGCCGTGGCCGCCGTGGCGCGCCGCGCAGCGGAGACGGAGAAGGCCGCCCTGCCCGTCGCGGTCGTCGGCAAGAAGAAAGCAGGAGTGAATGATGTTACAGCCGCAGAGAAGAAAATATCGCAAGGAGCAAAAGGGCCGTAATCGTGGCCTTGCTACGCGCGGGGCGAAGGTCAGCTTCGGTGAATTCGGATTGAAGGCGACCACCCGTGGCCGTTTGACTGCGCGCCAGATCGAATCCGCGCGCCGGGCAATGACCCGGCACATCAAGCGCGGCGGGCGTATCTGGATTCGCATTTTCCCGGACAAGCCCGTCTCCAAAAAACCGGCGGAAGTCCGCATGGGCAACGGAAAGGGCAATCCGGAATACTGGGTTGCCGAAATTCAACCGGGCAAGGTGCTTTACGAGATGGATGGCGTTGATGAAGCGCTCGCACGCGAAGCCTTCCGGTTGGCAGCGGCCAAATTGCCGCTGGACACCGTTTTCGTCACGCGCCAGATAGGATAAAACATGAGAGCGAGTGAACTTCGCGCCAAGAGCGCAACAGAACTGAACGTAGAGTTGTTGAGCTTACTGAAAGCGCATTTTTCGTTGCGTATGCAGAAAGCGACTCAGCAATTGAACAACACGAGCCAACTGGGCAAGGTGCGGCGCGACATAGCGCGCGTCCGGACACTTCTGAGTGAAAAAGCGAAGGCGGGTGTGCAATGAACGAACACGAACAAAAGCAGAAAGTTCGCCGCACGCTGCAAGGGCGTGTCGTGAGCGACAAGATGGACAAGACCGTGACGGTGCTGGTTGAGCGTCGCGTAAAGCATCCGCTTTACGGCAAGATCATAACCCGCTCGGCCAAGTATCACGCCCATGTCGATAACGGCATGGCAACTCACGGCGATCTGGTCGAAATCGAAGAATGCCGCCCGATTTCCCGCACGAAGGCATGGCGGGTGACGCAGGTCATCGAAAAAGCGCGCATTATCTGATTGCTCGCAGCTCCAGGAAGTAAAAAACAGCAGCCCGGCGTTTTCGCGCCGGGCTGCTGTTTTTTATCGCGCTACTGTTTCTCAAGAAACACCGTAGGGGGCGACGCCCTCGGCGCCCCGCTGTACGGTGGATGACGGTAATTGGGTGTTGGGATTCGACGTTTTGTCGGGATTCGACGTTTGATGACGCCACGCCGGGGGTAATTGATAACGGGGCATTGGGGGGTGGATAACGGCGCGCCGAGGGCGTCGCGCCCTACCGCGTGCGGGCGGCACGCGCTTCTGCGATCAGGTCGGCAATTTTGGTATTGCCCTTGGAACGCGCCCACCCTTCGGCAGTCATGCCGCGGTCGTTGCGGCGGTTGAGATCGATGGGCGTTTTCAGCAACCGGCGCACGACGTCGGTGTGCCCATTGCGAGCGGCAAGCATGAGGGCGTCGGAGAGGTTGGGAGTCAGGGCATTGATGTTCGCTCCGGCAGCAAGCAAACGTTCAACGGCGGGAAGTACGCCTTCAAAAGAGGCGTAGTGCAGCGCCGCCCAGGCGTTTTTATTTCCGGGCGGGTTGGTTTTGGCTCCATTGGCAAGCAGCAGATCGAGCAATGTCATGTCGTCTCTCGACGCTGCGAGCATCAGGGCCGAATCGCCGTTGCGATTGCTGTGATCCAGTTTGGGACGGAACCGCAACAGGGTCTTCACGGCATCCGTGTGGCCTTCGCGGACAGCGAGAATAAGCAGCGAGTTGCCCTCCCCGTCCGCGACGTTGGGAGAAACCTTGCCGCTCTCGAGGAGTTTGGAAAGTGTGCCGCTATTGCCCCGAAGGGCCGCGGCAAGCGCATCTTCCTGGTTTCCGGCCTGGGCAGACGGCACGAGGAAGACGAAGGCTGCCAGCAAAACGATGGCGACGGGAGCGTTGCCGCGTAAAAAGCGGCGAAAGGATTCAGGCAGGATGAGCATGGCTAAACAGGCGAAAGAAGTTTTCGGTCGTCGCCCGTTCGATGACGGCGAACGGCACATTGCGAAGAACAGCCAGTTCTTCGGCGACATGTTTTACCCAGGCCGGTTCGTTGGTCTTGCCACGATGCGGCGCAGGCGCAAGGTAGGGTGAGTCGGTTTCAATCAGCAATCTGTCGAGCGGCACGCTCGCAGCCACAGACTTGAGTGCAGAAGCGTTCTTGAATGTAATGACGCCGGAAAAGGAAATGTACAAACCCAGATCCAGCGCAGCTTCGGCAGTCTGCAACGATTCGGTGAAACAGTGCATGACCCCCCCGCAGGCTCCGGCGTCCTCCTCTTTCAGGATGCGCAGGGTATCTGCCGCAGCTTCGCGCATGTGCACGATGAGCGGCTTGCCGCAGGCTTTCGCGGCACGGATATGGGTGCGAAAACGCGCCCGTTGCCACTCGGGCGCATCCTTGTGCCAATGGTAGTCAAGCCCGGTTTCGCCGATTGCCACGACCTTGGGATCATCGGCCAGTTCGCACAAACGGGCGATATCAGGCTCTTCGCAATCGGTATTGCTGGGATGAACCCCGACCGAGGCCCAGTATTCCGGATGTCGGTCGACGAGCGCGCGCAGGCGTGGAAAATCTTCGATACGGACTCCCACGCAAATCGCCTGCCCGACGCCGTTGGCAGCCATCGCGGCGAGCACTTCGGATTCTCGCGCGGCAAGTTCGGAAAAATCGGCGTGGCAATGGGTGTCGACAAGCATCAAGCGAATATCAAAGCGTGTGGGTTGAGCGGCTGGAGTTGAGGTGTCCCGCGAGGATTTGCTCGATCTTTTGCTTGATGACTTTACCGGTTTCATCGGACGCAAACTGCACTCCCACGCCCTGCGCCTTGTTGCGCTGCGCACCGGCAGGCGTGATCCATACAACCGAGCCGGCCACGGGATATTTGGCCGGCTCGTCGATCAACTGAATCATCAGAAATACTTCGTCGCCCAGGGTGTAATGCTTCGTCGTAGGCAGAAAAATGCCTCCGTTGGTCAGATATGGCATGTAGGAAGCATAGAGAGCGCCCTTGGAGTTGATATTCAGCGACAACACGCTCGGACGCACCGCGCGGGAATGTGGAATATTGGAGTGGCTCACGGTTTGGCTCCTTTGGATACGTGTTGGGCCTCAACCCTCGCTCCGCATTTGGAGCGGGTCAATACACGCGCATAGCGCATCAACATGTCTTCCAGAAATAATCGCATATTCAACGGATGAGTCGCCACCCGGCGAATGTTGATGAATTCATTGTAACAGCCGATGGCCGAAGCCGCGTTGCCTCCCTCGGAAAGTACAGCCAAATAGTCGGCCTGCTCCGGGAAATATCTCACACGCCCGCCAAGGCGCAACGCGGCCAGATCGCTTACCCAGCGCTGCATCCATTCGACCAGCGTCACAAGGCTGATCTTGTCTTTTTTGATCCAGGCTTCCCATTGCGCGGCAAGCCGCAGCGGATCGATTACATTTGCACCCAGATCGCCGACGAAGCGATCAAACAAGGCTCTGCCCCCCTGAGCAGACAGACGGCGCGCAGCCAGCGGCATTCCGCCGCACAACGCCAACAAGCCGACGGGGACGCAATCTTCACTATTTGCCTGCCAGCGCTGCAACATATCCGCATCCGGCCGAGGCACATGCCACTGTTGGCAACGGCTGCGGATGGTCGGCAACAAACGGCGCGGCGCGGACGAGACCAGCAGAAAGACGCATCCGTCCCGTGGCTCTTCGAGCAATTTCAAAAGCGCATTGGCGGTAAAGGGGTTCATTGCCTCGGCCGGATCGATGATCACCGCCCGCCTTTCGCCGCGATGCGCGGTCACGGACAACGCCTCCTGCACCGCGCGCACCTGATTGATGACGATCTGAGTTGCCCCCTGAACCGGCTTTGCTTCGCTGGCGCCCGGCTCGCCGCCTGCGGTTTCATTCGCGGGAGATTGCGCTTCTCCGCTTTCCGGGGAGAGCCTGTGCAGATCGGGATGATTTCCCGATACGCGCCACTGACATGGCGTACAACACCCACAAGCCTGCCCGTCGGTTTGCGGCGCGTCGCACAGCAACCTGGCTGCCAATGCCTCGGCCAGATCGCGCTTGCCGAGTCCGGGCGCTCCAATGATGAGCAGCGCATGCGGCAACCGCTCACCGAGCCCCATCCATTGCGCCCACAACGGTTCAAGCCAGGGATAAATCACAGCCATGCCTTCTCGCCGAACACCGAGGCAATCTCAAGGGCAATCTCAGGCGGTTTCCGTGCAGCGTCTATGACATGGAAGCGCCCGGGTTCGCGCTGCGCCCGATCCAGATAGGCAGCACGCACACGCTCGAAAAAGCCGTTCCGTTCCCGCTCGAAACGGTCGGGTTCAGCGCCATTGGCTGCCATCCGTGCCGCCGCCAGCGCGGGAGACAGATCGAACAGCAGCGTGAGATCCGGTTTGAGATGAGGATGCACCCAGTCTTCGAGCGCATCGCAACGCGCCGCTTCCAG
>JAITMK010000122.1 GCA_031277415.1 Azoarcus sp. | reverse complement strand
GACTTATTCGCTTTGGAGGGGCTATCGCTGAAAGTTGCCGTGCCAGTCTTTTGACAGGCACTTCGCCGGGTTTTTTGGAGATTTCAAGCGCAATATCCATACCGCGCGCCCTGGCCTTTTCCTGCAAGACTTCTACGTCCTGGCACAAAGCGCTTTCGGCCTCATGATCGGCTTCGGCATTATGCCGGTCAGATAAGGAAACTACGCGCAATTGCACTCGGGGCGATGAACTGGCCGCCAGTTCGACGCCGTAGCCGGTTTGCCGGTTGTTGCGCAAGACGATGCGCCCCTCCTTTTCCAGCAGGGCATCCATATTCTCACCAGGCGTGTAGCCCAGTTCAGCAAGCCCTTCAAGCAGAGCCTCGCGGCGCAGGCGTGCAAAGGTTTCCGCTTCCCGGGTCTCGATGTGCGTGCTTATCTGATCGCGCAGGCGCAGCAGGGAGGCCAGGTCGCGCGCCGCAATGGCGTGCTCGATGGCCGCCATGACAGGCGGCGGAAACTCGGCCTGCGAGACGATGTCTTCCAGCGCTTCGACTGCTTGCCGGATTTCCTGCTGCGTTTTGACTGCCTCGGCCAATTCCATATAGAGCGTATCGCGGGCCATGTTGTGAGCCGTCTGGGTGAGCGATTGCGTATGCAGTTCGGCAAGACGCGCGCCGAAGCTTTCCGCAAGCGCGGGGTGAAGCAATTCCAGCGCAGCCATCGTTCGTTCCAGGCGCGAAACGGGCTCGGGGATCGCTGCAAGCATCGCTTCCCAGGAAATTGCCTGTTCTTCGCCGGAAGCCTCATCAGAGACGTCCCGCATCTGCTGCAACAGCGCCCGTTGTGTTTCAGTGAGATCTTTGGCACCTTGTTCATCGGCGTAATGCGCCCGCTGCTGCGCCACGGCTTCTTGCAGTTGGGCTTGCAGGTATTGTTTCAAATACTGCTGCAAGCGGGCCAGACTAAGTTTTTCAAGTTGTGCCTGTCGTGCGCGTTCGCGTTTTTCCTGCACGAAGGCGATTTCGGCGCGAAGGCTGTCTTCGAGCGTATCAAACCAATTGGCCTCCTGCACCTCTTGTGCCAACGCTTCAAAGCGCGCCCTGGTTGCCTTCAATTCCTGTTGTAATTCGTCCTGAGCCGCGCATTGGGTGTCGTAGCGCGCAATTTCGCGGCCCAGCGTTTTCAGCAATTTGAGCGAAGGCGCCATGCGTTCTTCGCGTGTCAGAACCCTGACAACTTTAACGCCACTCACGGCATCTCTCCCTGTTGTTCATAAGCATGGCGGACTGCGGCATGCAGTCTGGCTTCTTCCTCTTCCGGCGCGTCCAGCCAGGATTTGGAAAAAACGCGGTGTACGACAGGCACGATACGTGTCAACACTTCGTTTCTCCAGATTTCACGGGCACGGGCCTTACCCAGCAACGCATGCGCGGGGCTGTCGCATTCTATGCCTATGAAAAAGTTGCCGCTTCGCTCGTCTTCGAGCAGAAAATCCAGGCTGAAAACCGGGTCGGTATCGTTTTGAACCACTTTCCAGCCCTGAGCTTCGAGGCTGGCCTGGACGACAGCGTGAAAGTTCCGCTGCCCCTGCTGCGATGCGCTCGCAGCAGTGCCTTGCTGACGGCCAGACCTCGGAGTCACTTTTTTGAGTATATTTTCGGCTGCCTCGAAGTTGCCCTCGGAAACCGCTTCGGCATAAGCCCAATAGATTTGCAGGAAATCACGCGACACCATCGGCTGGCGATGCGTTGTAAGCATGTCTGAAATATTTCTGATCGGCATGGAACTGACGAGTATCACCTGCCGACGCGCGCGCGTAATGGCAACATTCAATCGCCTCTCGCCGCCTTTTTGCCCCAACGCGCCAAAATTACGGATAAAACGCCCCGATCTGTCGTGACCGAAAGTCGAAGAAAAAATGATGATGTCGCGCTCGTCACCCTGAACGTTTTCCACATTCTTCACGAAGAAGGACATGTCTTCGCCTGCTTCGTTCCGGTTGGTCTCACGAGCGTATTCCAGGCTGAATTCTCTATCTCCCTGAACCCTGGTTCCGATCAAATCTTCAATCAGGGCAGCCTGCTTCTGGTTGAAAGTCACAACGCCGACAGAAGGCCGCGTTTCAGGGGGCGTTTGCCATAAGGTTTCGATCAGTTCGAGCACTTTCCACGCCTCATCGAGGTTGGTTTGTTCCTCATAAAGACCGTCGACGGCAATGTATCGCAACGGCTGATGTTGCAGAATGTGCGAGGGGGGGTGATTCACAGGAATGAAAAGCTGATTTTCATAAAATGCGGCGTTGGAAAAATTGATCAATTCCCGATATGCCGAACGGTAATGGATTTGCAGGGTCGTTTTCGGCAACGAGCGGCGCGCCAGTTGCAGCATATCCGGACAGTCCTTGATTTCGCGCTGATTATTGGACGTCGTCAGCAGGATTTCCTCATCTTCCTCGGGCAGATCGCCCATTTCATCATCTGCGACGCGCGAGCTGAAAAAGTTGCTCGGCGGCATCTGTTTTTCGTCGCCGCTCACAACGGCTGAACGTGCGCGGTAGAGTGTCGGCACGGCGTATTCAACGGGCATCTGTGACGCTTCGTCGTAAATGACCACGTCGAAAAGGTTGGGTGCCAGCGGCAGGATACGACTCGCCGTATCCGGGTTCATGAGCCAGACGGGACGCAGTTCCAGAAGGCCCAGTTCCAAGCCTTCCGCAATGACTTCGCGCAGGCGCTTGGCTCGCCTGCCGGTCAGCCGCGTAATGTCTTCCCAACGTCTCTGCGTACCCAGTTTTCGTCTGTCTATGGATTGGCTGAGTATGCGGCGGTTCAGCGCCAGCAGCGCAGTATCCGCTTCTTTCAGGCGCGAGATTTTCGATGTCAGTTCATCGCGCTGCATCCACAGCAAAGGCTGCTGTATTTCGAGCCGCGCTTTCCACGCCGACAAGGCTTCTGTCCACAGGAGGTTACGGCAGACGCCTTCAATGTCTTTCGGATCGATGCCCGAAAATGCGGCTTCATGCGGTCGTAACAAGGCAAAAAGTTGCCGTACCTCGCCAGGCAGGGCTGCGGATCTTGCGCAAAAAATCATGTACGCCTGAAGCTGCTGCACATCCTTCGTCCTGTCCAGCAGCGCGCTCAAAGCCTCCTGCCGTGAACCGCAGGTTCGGATGGCGTCAGCAAAGTCTGCCGCAACCGTTTCCGTCAGCCACGGCTCAAGCGTTTTCAGAAGGGAGAAGCTCGTGTCGGCGTGTTCATACCGGCTCGTGGCCGCTTCAAATTCCACCAACTGCGCAGTCACGCCGGTGATATCCGCGCGCAGCAACGCATTTTCGAGCACGCCCGACTGCGGCAAGTGCACGAGGCTTTTGAGCACTTCGAGGTTTTTGTACAACTGGCTGACAGTGACGCCAAAGCGCACCAACGTTTCATCCGGGGCAGGTTTCAATCCAAGTTTGTGTTGTACGGCATGCAGCCGTTCACGCAACGGGCGCAAGACCATTTCCAACTTGATCGCGCTGTGCAACTCCGCCTTGTCTCCGGGCGTGATGGTACTGATGCCTGCCGTTTTCAGCAGTTTTGAGAGCCGCAATCGACCCAAAATGCGCCAGGGAGCGCATTTTTGAAGAAATGAAAGCGCCTCCGGGCTGCTGTCGCGGAACAGTTCCGCGAGGCGCCTTTTGCTCAAGGTCGGCAGGCGCTGCGAAAACAGGGGAGAAATATGCTGGAAGGGACAGGTTGCCAAGGCTTCCTGCAGGGCTTGCAGTTCTGCCAGCAAACCGTCACCCGCCTGGACAGAGACCGCCTGACCGGGAACCTTGAATAAAGGCAGCCAGCTCCCTACGCGGGCCAGCGCCAACTTATCCTCTTTTTCCGTTTCGCACAGCGCCGCCAGGCGCGGGCCGAAAACGGCATGCCATTCAGAAACCGCTTTCCAGTGCGCGGGCGGCACAGCGCAGTTTCTGTCTTGCA
Source organism: Azoarcus sp. (assembly GCA_031277415.1). GTDB lineage: Bacteria > Pseudomonadota > Gammaproteobacteria > Burkholderiales > Rhodocyclaceae > WRNU01. The sequence continues at coordinate 21,685 of JAITMK010000122.1, read as the reverse complement.
GGTCCTGGGTACGGTTGATTTCCGCTTCCTGAAAGGATTGCAGCACCCGGGTCAACAGGGCCGCGTTGGCGGTATCGAGACTCCGGATTTGCAGCATATGCAATGGGTTGTTCTCGTACTTTGCCGCCAGCCACAGAGAGGTCAACGGCGCGCAATGCTCGATGATGGTGCCGATTTGAATCGCGGAGAACGGTTCGAGCCAGGATCGCAACTCCGGCGCCTCCAACCCGCCTGTCCGGTTTTGCAAGGTGATCAGGCGGCCCAGAATGCTGCGGTAGCTGTAACCGCATTGCGGATCGAGTGCGTGCAGCGCCTCATGCGAGGCATCGATTTCCTGCTGGAGCATTTCAATATGCCGAAGCAGCATATCCCGTTCAAGAGTTTCGGCGCTGCCTGGCGCTCCAGAAACCTTGAAACAGGCTTCAACCTGGGCGCGCAATTCCTTGAGCACGGCCATGCGCTCGCTGCTGCTGTCGGTCAACATCATGATGCGCTGTGACAATCCTTCTGCCACGAGGCGCTTATGCACGACTTCGATCGCGGCGCGTTTCTGGCAGATGACCAGCACGGTGCGCCCGTCACCGATGGCTTGCGAAACCATGTTGACGATGGTCTGGCTTTTGCCTGTCCCGGGCGGCCCTTCGATCAGCAAGCCGTCCGTTGTGCGCGATTTCTGCACGGCGATTTCCTGCGAAGGGTCGCTATGCGTAATCCGCCAGTTCGGGGTGATTTCGCGCAACATGTGCGCCGGATCGGCAGACGTTCCTCCTCCCTCCGAATTGGCATACAAACCCAACAACGTGCCCATTGCGTCCGGAACGGCTGGCGACTGTGTATGACGGCGCAGTGCAAGACGGCGCAGTTCTTCACTGATGGCCTGCCCTGCAAACGTGGCATGAAAAAGCACGGCGGCACTAATCAGTTGTTGCGTGCCTACGGCGACCATGCGTCCCTGCGACTGCAACATTTGAAAATGGGGATCGGTTTCATCTGCGGCGGCCGAAAGAATTTCGATCACTTCATGGACATCGGGATTGGCATTTGCGAGCACCTGGTCGGTCACTGCCCGCCATTTCTCGTAACGCTCCGCGCCCACGACCGTTTCCAACAGCGGATTGAGGCGCACTTCTTCACGGGCAGCATCGAAAGCCAGCTTGATCTGTCTGCTGTAGGCCTCCCCTTCCAGACGGACGGGCCACAGCAGCAGCGGGATAACGCGCGGCAGACGCATATTCCGGTGTGCGCGGAACACCAGAAAGGGAAAGCCCACATAAAGCCCCTGGATACCTGTTTCGCGTAAAAACAGATCATTTCTACTGCGAAGGTGCGCCATTCTGTCATAAAGGCGTCCTACCTGGCTGAATGCCTGCGGGTCAATGCTCATGCCTTTTGTTGCGCGGCTGAGCAGATGGTTCATCATCTGTGCCGCAGATGTTCTTTCCGTTTCCATTTCGGCCAGGTCGATATTGGAAGACCTCTCGCCGACCTGCATGCGCACCAGTGAACCGCGCAGGGCGGAGGTCATGATCCTTTTATCGAAATAAGCCAGCAATTCCTGGATACAACGCTGCATGGGCGGCGTTTTCCAGGCATCGGCAGGAATGCTCAACAGCACGAGCAACATTGCAAGCGGCAGGCGTTTCCTGATGCGGTAATCCTGCGCCCACTGATCGAGCGCGGTATGGCCACAGCAGGCGAAATCCTTGAGACGTTCGTCCAACTGCCGCTCAAGCGCGCTGCGCGGCATTTCGGCCAGTTGAGCGGCTGTTTCGGCAGAAAACGCCACGGCGCCGTGCCTCGATGCCATAGATTTTGTTTCTACCAACAAGGTTTTTACGGGTGTAAACAGTTCCAGGTTGGCGCTCAGCAGCAGAATGCAGTCAGAATCGGTCAGCGTCTGGCGCGCGAGCAGGCGCGCAATGCCCGCATGCGAAGATTCGGGAAAGGCTTTCAGGCGCTCGCCCCAGATTGCCGTCAGTCGCGATTGCGAAGTGTTCAGGCAATAAATGCGCAGGGCGTCTTCATTGAGCGGAATCGAAAGACTGGCGGCCCGCGCGCGAATTTGCGTCTCGCGCACTTGCAGCGTCAAAAGCCAGTTGGCTTCAGTAGACAGGCAACCGGACAAGAGCGACGGCACTTCGCCATGAATCAGAGCATAGCCTTCCTGCGGGTTCGCCAGCAGCCAGCCCGGCGTGAGCAACTCGCCGCGCAGCACGAGCGGCATGGCAGGATTCAGCAATTTGAGCGTCAACATGAGCCGGTGGTCGTTTTGCCACTGGCCCAACGCTGTACTGGAATCCGGCACGCTTTCCGAAAGCAGTGCCTGAATGCGCGCGAAACCCGTCTGATCCGGATACTCCTTTGCAAACGATGCGAGCCAGGTCGCCAGTCTGCCGTGAGTCAGAAGCGCCACGGCTTCGGCCCAATGCCTGCTCTCGGCCGCATGCAGTGCAAATTGCACGGGATTTGTATAGGACTGCCCCCCCAGGGAAATGGCATCGAGTTTCTGATCCTTGCGCATCGCCAGCGTGTGCTCCGGCGGCACGGGCACGAATTCACCCTTGAGCCAGGCCTGAACTTCGCGCCACTGCCAGCGTGCCGTATGGTCGCGCGTGAGCAGCCCCCTGAGCAGGTTCTGCAAAGACGGGTTCAGGTTTTCGGGAATATGCACGCCGTGAGTCAGCGTCTGGATGATGAAAGCCCGCGCGTGAATGCCGTCAAACAAATCGTCCGGACTGAGTTGCTCCAGCAAAATCATGCCCAGGCTCCACCAGTCCGAAGCCGGTGAAACCGCACCCGCAATGGCTTCCGGCGCCATATAAGGGTTGGTCTCAAGCGGTGCGACCACATCGAGGTCGAAATCCGAAAGGCGCGCACTGCCAAAGCCCGTAATCACAAGATCCAGCGGCTCGTCTGCGCGCACCAGCAGCAAATCGGGACTGAGATCGCGGTGGCGTATACCCGCTTCGGTGAGGCTGTCCAATGCTTCGCCCAGTTCCTGCACAATGTGGCGCACGCCGGACTCATCCTTGATCACTGCGCCGAGGTCGGCAAGATTCCGGCCCGAAAAAGATTCCAGTACGCAGTAAAAACGATTTTCCCAGCGCCCCCACGCAAATACCTGCGGCACATGGGCCTGGGAAATACCCTGCAACTTTTCATAGACCAGTGGCTCCGGCTCAGCGCCGGTCTTGAAAAGCCAAAGCGCCGCTTCTTGCGCGCTGTGTTCATGGCAAACGGCAAAACAATCCACGCTTTGGTGCGTGGAAGGCTGCTCATGCAAAATCCGCCACTCGTCAATGACGCGGATTTCGCGTTGCGCGGCTTCCGGCGCGTCAGCCTCGTGCAGGGCAGGCAAATTCTGCGAGTCGACATCCGCGCCGCACACGAGGCAGATGAAATCGCCCGCTTCCATTGCATGCCCGTTCAGGCAACGCGTCTGGCCGGTCGGCGCACTGCCAATGGCATCCGGCAGCGGCGGCGCAGAGACGATGCGCGCGGGCCGCCAGCCTTCGGCATGAATGGCTTCACCCGATAAATCCCAATTGCATGGCACGCCATCGACTTCACCGGCGCAGAAAAACTCTGAAAGATCGCGTTCTGTTTGGCAATTCGGGCAAAAACGTATCATTTTCGGGCCTTCATTCGGAATTGTTTGAGTTTTTCTGCTCGATCTCGCGCTGTTTTCTTTTGCCTTGCTCAATCAGTCCGCAGCACAGCAGGAAGGTTTTCAGGGGATGACTCATTGCTCTCGTTCCTGTCTGAACTGATTCGTAGTTTTATCTCTTCCATGAAAGATCTCTCGATAGGCAGTATACGCGCTCAACCCAAACCAGCAGATACAAAACGATAAGGATAAGCACAAGATACAAACATAGATCAGGTGCTGACCATAGATAAGATGCCAACGATCCAGAAGAGATGCAGACGAACTCATGCCAACATAGACAATCTTTTCCATCCCAACAAACAGAGACAACCCCAACATTCCTTTTAAATAAATTGCGCCAATTATCAACAACCCAAACACAAAAACCAGCACAGGTTTAAAATTGGCAAAATAAGCCTTGAAAGCATTTATTACCGCCAAAAAAAGGTTGTTCCGCTGAAAAGCCGCAATCATCGTTGGCAAGTAAAAAATCGACAAATGCAGCAGAACGACCAGCAGTATCGGGCACAATAAAAAAAGGACATAATTTAAGTATGTATTAATGTCAACGCCTAAGATGAGCAAAGAAAGCTCTGTATTAATGGTTGTTAACATGTACAAATTAAGCATGCAACCATAAATAAAATCGTACATTGGAGTTAATATCACAGCCGGTATTAAACCAATCACGAATAATGTAGAAAACCGGAAATTGAAGCCTTTCCAAAATTGTGAAACTCTAGGCTTTACGTTTCTTTCTTGCACTACCCCAAGCAAAGCAATTCCGGAAAGAATGCTTGGTATCAAAGCAATAGCAATAGCTGTAACTATGTATGGAAACATAATTTTCGCTATAACCCAAATAAGTGAGTGTTGGTCAAACACCATATCTACCACAAAACAAAAAAGGAAAAATGTTGAATAAATAAGCAATATATTGAGCCCGACCAAAAACCACCTAAATGGATGTTTCGCAAATATTTTGAATGGAGCAATCAACCATTTAAAGCCACTTGAAGCGGGACAACGGGCTATTTTTAATGTGAGGTTCGCAGTCATTTGTTATTCCCTTGGCAGAACGAATGCTTTGAATAAGGGTTCATAATAGTTTTCCTGTCAGGCGTTCATGTTCTGGCTGGCTCAGGTTACGCATATCTCCACGGCACGGCACATTTTCAGTCTTCGTCATCGGGAATAGATTCCATTGTTTCAATCTAGTGGTTTAATTCCAGTAACCGCCACCCCCAAATAATCTCTCCACGCTGAATTGCGCGTAAGGAATTAAAATGTTAAATGCAATAAAAATTATAATTATATTCAAACCAATTCCACATAACACTGTTAGAGCCTGGGAACTTTTTTTAGTTTTTATCCAAAAAACAATCCATTGAGGTATTCCGGCTACAGCAAAAAGGCCACCGAATACAAAAAGAGTTGCGTCAAAAGTCCCGGCATTTTCACCATGAAGTATTATCGCATTTTGAATAAAACCCGATATTAAAAGAATTGCTGCCGAAAAACTACATAATTTCGCGATAGTTTTCTTATTTTTGGTTTCTTTATCATCAATATCGCTCATCATTCCATTCCCTTTCTCTGAGAAAATTTTTCGATTCCATTCATTCCCGCACGCGCATCAAGCAGGCGGGTCAGGTTGTGTATATCTCCACGGCGTGGAATACCGGCAAGCCAGGCTGTGCCATCGTCATCGAGCATGACATCCAGAGTCTTGTCTTCGGGTTGCAGGATGCGCTCATATGAAGCGAATTCACGCTCGCCCAGCGGCGTCAGGCAGTGCAAAGTCTGGTTATCGCTGCCTCGTAGCGCAAGCGTTTGCGGCAACCCGGCCTCATAGGGGCCGCAGACGGCGGCATCGATAGAAGGCGACAGGGCGGCCAGTTGCGGACAGGCCGCATCGTAGGTCTGTCCCGTATAAAGCAGTATGCTTTTAGGGTTTTCCGCTTTCAGGCGATGCACCAGGGCTGCCAGCGCATCGAATTGCGCCAGGGGTTCGCCCCCTGTGATCGTGATGCCGTCGCATGCTGCCAGCCACGGCGCCAGCGCCTGCATCAAATCTTCCAAACTCAGCGACGGCTCTGCAAAAGCCCAGGTATCGGCTGAAATGCAGCCAGCGCAACGCCGGTCGCAGCCCTGGAACCAGATGCCGATGCGTCTACCCGGCCCCAGTGCGCTGACCGGATAATGCACGCGCGACAACGCCAGCATGGAGGTTTTGGGCAGTGCGTCCGGCATCATCCTGCCTGACGGAGCGACAAACCTTTTTGGCCCGCTGCCGTGATTTGCCAGATTTGGCCGGGGGCCATCTTCTGATCAAACACGGCGCGCGCCAGCGGGTTCAATAAATGAGCCTCCAGTTGATTGCGTATGCCGCGCCCGCCGTTGGAGAGATCGGAGAGGCACAGGGTGCGTAAAGCCTCCCTGGCGGCAGCGTCCATGGAAAAACTGAAACCCTGGCTTTCGAGATCGGCGAAAATGCTGGCGACCATCTGGTCAAAAATCTCGTTCGCAACCTCCTCGCGGATAAAGTCGAACACGATGATATTCTCGCCGATGCGGTTCAAAAGCTCAGGCCGGTTCAGGGTTTCCTTGAAATGCCGCTGGATTTCGTGCATCACCTTTTGCTGGATCTGCGATAAAGGTTCCGAGGGCTTCGCATTCAATTCGCGCACGCCGTGTTCATTGGTGCGATAAATGCCAAGATTGGACGTAAAAATAATCAGCGCCTCCGAAAAATAGACGCGATCACCCCGGCCGGAAGTCAGTACACCATCATCGAGAATTTGCAAAAACTTATCGAGAATGCGCGGGTGCGCCTTCTCGACCTCATCGAACAGGATCACGCTGAAAGGTTTTTCGCGCACGGCATTGGTCAACTCGCCCCCCATGTCGTAACCCACATAGCCCGGCGGCGCTCCCAGAAGACGCTGGTCTGAGTGCTCGGCGCTGAACTCCGACATATCGAAACGGATATAGGCGCTATCATCGCCAAACAGCAGATTGGTCACGGTCTTGGCAAGCTCGGTTTTGCCCACGCCTGTCGGCCCGGCCAGAAAAACCGCCCCTCGCGGCCGGTTGCCGCGCCGCCCTCCGCCCACGCCGGTAATGGCGCGCTTCACAATATCCAGCACATGCGTTACGGCATGAGATTGCCCTTTCACGCGCGACTGTATGAAAGGCTCGGCCGCCTGTATCTTTCGCCGGTCGATGCGCTGCCACGGATCTTCCGTCACGCCCACTTTATAGCGCCTTACGGCATCCGCAATTTTTGCAACCCCCACCTGTTCCATGGCCGCCAACTGCACAATGGCGCGCATGTCGGCCAGCAGCAACCCATCCGTGCTGTCCACGAAAACACTGGCCGCTGTTTCAAGCACCTCCGGCGCGGCTTCGCGGCAATCCGGCAGGCTGCGCAACATGGCCGCCGACAGCGTGCCACGGATGGCGGCATCCGGCTTTGCGATGGGAATCACGCGTATCCTGGGATTGCCTATCGTCAGCCAGTCCGGCAAATCGCCTTCTTTCTCTGCAATCCAGATGACCGTATTGAAAAACGGTTTGCGCGCCGGTCCATGCGGGCGCGATCTTGCCTGATATGACAAAACCATTGCTCGCGTGAAAAAATCATGCTCCGGCAAAGACATCGAAGCGCCCTGCACGGTAAGGCGCGAAGCAAAATCCAGCACCAGCACCATCGGTTCGCCCGGCAGGCTGACGAAACGCTCCAGCAAGGGCGCCAGAGTTTCCGGCCCCAGGCAGGACGCATGTCCCTCTGTCACGCCCAACTGCTTCAGCAAATCCGCGCTTGCCGGCCTCTCGGGTTTCATGGAGCGCAAGACTTGCAAACCCTGCACGGGATTCCAGCGCAGAACGCCGCAAAAACCCTCGTCGTAAAGTGTTTCAACGAGCGTTTCGACGAGTCCGAGCGGCGTCGGGGTTTGCGGCGCCACTTCATAAGCTTGTAAATCCCGCACATTTCCCGTCAGCACAAACTGGCTTTTCAACGGAAGAAATCTGAGAAAATCTCTTAACCAGCGTGGTTTTTCAATAACAGATATTTCTTCTTGCATAATTTTCGCCTACGTCGACTCTTCCTCTTTAAGGAACCCCTGCAAAACCCCTCCCGTCATTCTGCGCGCAGCGAAGCGAAGTCGCAGAATCCAGACGCTGCGTGGATCCTGCGATATCAAGCAGGATGACAGGAGGCAGAAAAATAGGGTAATGCTGATGTTCCTTAAAGGTTGATTTCAGACTGGTTTAAACTTACATGCGCCAACTACGCACTCTCTTTCCGCAGCCAGCCCAGGATACCCTCGTGATCGATGCGCCACATACCTTCCTGAAACCTTACACGGATATTGACTCTTGATTTTTCATACATGCCCGGATTTTGTTGGATGATTTCAATTTCGTTTTCTTTAACATCCGAAATAATTGCAACATGGCCGTAGCTATTCATTATATGACCATCAAAAACAACCAAATCCCCTACTTTGGGCTTTGACTGGCTTGGGTTTCGGTATTGAATCAAAGCGCGCCTTTCATTCATTTCTCCGTCTTTGAGCGCGAGATCAAAGAAATCCTTTGCATGACCATACGAATCCGGCATTTTGTGGCGATAAAATTCGTAATAATAACGTTTCACGAATTCGACACATTGAAATTTTAGCCCTATATTGTAATTATCTGACGCCAAATTGCGCCCGGAAACATTGCTGACCGGGCCATTATAATAAACAATCACACCATTAAAGCTGTCGACGGGGTCTCCAATCGCAGGCTGACCGGGGATCTGAGGGGCAGCGACCGCAATGAAAGTGACAACTGTCAGCGCCAAAAAAACCGGGGAAATCAAAAACTTTTTTTTCATCTTGATTACCAACATCAGATTAATTGTTTGAACTTTCCTGAAACGTTTCTCCAACCCATTGCAGGAACCCAACTCCCGCCGTGCCGTTCAGCCGCGTCACCATCCTCCGGTTCTTGCGGTTGAAACGGATTGTAGCGAAATTTTTCGTGAAAAGGGCGGCGACCGAAAGCAATGAATCCGTCGGCGAGCACAACAAACTCGGAGGCAGTGAGTAAAAGAAACCGAAGGAAACTCTGCATTACCCGAAACCGCTCCCGTAGGGGCGAATAACTATTCGCCATTACCGCAGCATTGCCGATGGGCGAATAATTATTCGCCCCTACAAAATGCGTCATTTCCTTGTTAAGCGCAGAATGACGGGAGGGTTTTTGCAGAGGTTCCCGAAATTATCGGGAAGAATTTATGTCATTTGATTTTCATCTCCACGCCGATCATGGCCGTGATCCCCGGCATGGGATATCCCTTCATATATTCGTAAGGCTTATCGAAGAGATTATTGATCGCAAGAAACGCTTCCACGTCCTCAAAACGCCCGCCGGGTTGCCGAATCCGGTGGCTCAATCGCAGGTTGAAAAGCGTGATGTCATCCAGCTTGTTCCTGGTGTCCGGCGAGGAAAAATTGAGTCCGCCGGGACCGGAACGCGCGGAGGTTCCCTGATACAGACCCCGCATGTGCTGCATATCCACATACAGCTTGTCGGAAGCAGTGATGTCCCATTGCGTTCCCGCCTTGAAAGTGAAGCTCGGCGTATAGGGCATTTTGTCGCGCTCGATGCCGTCGCTCCCTTTCGCTTTGACATCGAGCCATGTGCCGCCGACAAAGAGATTCCAGTTCTCAAGGGGACGAAGCGACAGGGTCAGTTCCAGCCCGCGTATCGTGTAGCGGCCTATGGGATCATTAAAGTTCGTGGGAATCGGCCCGCCAAAATAGGCTCTGAACCGGTCTTTACCGCGATCATGAAAGACGGTGGCCGTAATATTTCCCCGTTTTTTCCAGTGATGAGTGACCCCTATTTCAAAATGATCGACAACTTCTGCTTTTAAGTCTTTCCAGTATTGCTCAGGGTTTTCCGGCCCGCCCGCCCCAAAGAGCCCTTGTAGCACGACAGGAGACGGGTAATTAATGCCTCGCGAATAATTGAAATTCAGATCGGTGTTTCCGTACCCCACAATCAAACCGGCTTGGGAAGCGAATTTATTCGAAAACTCATTGTGCTTGTAATACCGCATCCCCACCGAGGGCGTAATATGAAATGCCTCGCTCTTGCCAAAATACTGACTCATTCCCAGATAAGGCGAGAACAGGGTGGTACCCGGAAAGCCCCAGAATCTTTGCGCCCCCGTGCCGTATACCCATTGTGTATTGGTCAAGCGGGTCTGATCTAAATCGGCGCCTAAAACAATTTCTCCTCCCTGCCAAAGCCGAAGCGTTTCTCTTGCCCGAACCCCATGAAGTTTCAAGTGCTGGCGAGACCATCTGCCGCCGTCCGCATACCTTTCACCACTATCGAGTTCCTGCAACATATCGTAATTGGTATCGCTCCAGTAAGCCTTCAGATACCCTTCCGCCCGGCGATACTTGTTATTCAGGGTCAGCGTCGAAAATGTCGTTCTGGTATCGAAACGCTCGGCCTGGGGCCAACTGATTCCATTATCGTCATTGGGCCTTTCGTTCGGCATTGGCGCCAACGTCTGCGCTTCGACATGATTTCCCAGGAAGCGGACATTCCAGTGCGGATTGAACGCAACTCCGAGATTGAAGTAGTAACTTTCCTGCTGGCCGCGAGAATGTGCGCGGTTCCCCCGGCTTGAAGTCCAGTCCTGGGCAATGTAAAGATCCAGCGCGTCTTTTTTGTATCCCGCCCCGATGTTTTCGGAAAATGTCGAATAAACGCCGCCACTCAATCCCATGTTTGCCATTTGACCTTCGGCGGTCATTCTTCTTGGCTCGACACTCACCAGCGAATACCCGTTGCCGAACCGTATCGGCTGAGGATTTTTGTAAATTTCCATGCCCGAGATGGTTCCCACGGCAATGCCGTCCCCCATCGTCTGACCATATAAAACACCGCTTCGCGGCACGCCATCGAACTCGACCGTAATATCGGGACTCGGATGGCTGGCGCCCCGGCCCCTGATGTAGAGGTCGCTTCCGCTCTGGCTTCCCACCGTGTTCTGGCTTTTGAAAATAACGCCGGGAACGGCTCGCAGGGTCGATAAAAAATCCAGCGAGTTCTGATTTTTGATGTCTTGCGCTGAAATGATGTTGTACTGAGTCCCGAAATTGCTCAAGTCGGGCGTTGCGGGAGATGCCTTTACCGATGACCCGATGACGACAACGGTCTCCATGACGTGGCCGTTTTCTTCCGCTTCCGGGAGGCTCTGAGCCGACACCGGCGTGGCACTCAGCGACGACGCGGCGGCAAAGCAGAACAAAGGACTGATTTTTTTCACTTTTATCTGCACTCAGCGAAGTTGATAGACGCATATTAAAGGGTTACACTGGAGAATGTCTGCAAAACCCCTCTTGTCATTCTGCGCGTAGCGAAGCGAAATCGCAGAATCCAGATACCGAGTGGATCTTGCGGTATCAAGCAGGATGACGATCTGTGCAGGTAGGGTAATGCAGATGCTCCCCAAGCGGGTGATACATTCCTCAACGCGAAATCCGGCAATACGAATCGCAAGCAACGGAGGGACGAACGATGAAACGCAGAGCCTTTTTGAAGGTGGCGGCTGGCACGGTTGCCTTTACCGTTCCCTGCATGGTTTCAGGGAAAACCACCACAGCTCAGGTTTATTTTACCGACGATATCAGCCCCGAAGGACTGCTCAGGGTCTATCAAAAGATCAACGCAAACGTCAAAGGCCGGGTAGCCATCAAATGGCATTCCGGCGAGCCGAACGGCCCAAACCTCATCCCGGTTCCCATGGTCAAGGCATTGCAGCAAAGCATTCCCAACAGCGCCCTGGTTGAAACCAACGTCTATTACAACAGCCCCCGACAAACAACGGAAGGCCACCGGGAAGTTTTGAAGATCAACGGCTGGACGTTCTGCGAAGTCGACATCATGGACGAGGACGGCGCGGTCATGCTGCCCATAAAAGGGGGAAAGCACTTCAAGGAAATGTCGCTGGGCAAAAACATTCTGAAATACGATTCCATGGTCGTCCTGACACACCTCAAAGGGCATACGTCAGGCGGTTTCGGCGGTTCCATCAAGAACGTCGCCATCGGCAATGCCGATGGAAAGGTCGGCAAGAAAATGCAACATTCCTATCCCGGCCAGGGCCAATGGTCCGTCTCCGGGGAGCGGTTCATGGAACACATGGTAGAAGCCGCCAAGGCAAGCACGGATCATTTCGGGAACCGGATCGTCTATATCAACGTCCTGCGAAACATGTCCGTGGACTGCGACTGCACGGGCACAGCCGCCGCGCCGCCCAAGGCTCCCGACGTTGGCATCCTGGCCTCAACGGACATCGTTGCCATCGACCAGGCTGCGGTCGACCTGATTTACCAACTGCCCAAAGCCGAATCGCAAGACCTGCGGGAACGCATCGAAAGCCGCCACGGCCTGCGCCAGTTGAGCTACGGGGAGGAAATCGGCATCGGCTCCCGCCGGTACGAACTGGTCAGGGTAAAGTGAGAGCGCAGGCGGGCGAGGGGAGTCTATCGTGCTTTATTGGCAGATAGCCGAATAAATCAGAGCATCCATAGGTGCGACGCGCGTTTCATTGGCAAGGCACGCTTCATGTAGCGTTACAGTTTTTCCAACTCTTGCCTGCCGCAATTCTCAGCCCCTTGCCCGCGAGCGCGTCGGAGGCTTGCTTGCAGCGGCATTGGAGCGGAAGTGTCCGCCAGAAACGCTTTGGGAATGTTGCCAACCGGCATACCCCCGGCTTCAATATCGGAAAGACCGGCTTCAATTTCCCGCCTTGCCATCTTTTCGCACCAGGATCTGGTGAGTTCGATCTTCATTGTTTGTTCCCCTTCGTGATGAAGGCATCCGCCTGTTCGGGCGTCAGTTCAAGATAACGCAAATTCTGGTAACTGGCATCCGCGCCGAGGTCGACCATTCCACAGTGATTCACATAAAAGGGGATGGATTGAGGTAGCGCGTGCAGTCCCACCCGCCCTTTGAACCCCTCTTCAATGCTCAATTCGATGGCCGCCCTCATCAGCAGGCTGCCCACACCACAAAAGCGCGGCTGATCGCCTGGTTGATGCCGCCGGTTCCAGGGCGCGTTTTCAAGATATTCCACATAAATGACCGGTTTTCGGTGCTGTGAAACAAGCCGTGCCCCGCGCAGGGTATCGAGGATCATCATCCCCTGAGTCATGTCCTGGCACATCACGCTGAAAGACGGATTCGCCAGCAAGTCCCGGAAGTGTTCAACCTTGCGCCGCCAGTCCCAATGACTGCTTTGAGGAAGCTGTTCATGTCCAAGACCCGCCCTGCGTATCCTCTCGATGGTCATCTGCAACGCAGGCATCCATTCGTTTTCCCAATCGGAGAGTTGCCGTCCGGTGATCGCGTCCCACAGTTGTGCATCCACCATCTGCCCGGTTGCGCCATCGAGAAGGTATGCGCGGGAAACTTCCACGCTCACAGCAGCACCACCTCGGCTTTTTCCTTGCTCAATTCGTTCTCGAAGAACAGCCTGTCGCCTCGTTCGGCGCGGACGTCAATGGTTTGATAAAGGCGTAGTGCCTGCCGCAGCAGCGTTGTCTTGTTGATGTCTTTCCTGGCGCACAGCCCTTCCAGCACGGCCATCTCGGCATCGGTCAGGTTCAACGTCATTGTTTTTCTGGCAGGCATCGGTGTCTTCCAATCATGGTTCTGATTCATTATATGTCGACTATTCAGCTGTTGTGAAGCTATATTTTAGCTAATTTACGACTATAAAATCAGGATAGATGCACGAAGTTGCCGGACGGACTATAGGGAACCCCTGAATAATTCGTTTGTGTCCATTTTTCGTTGCAAAAGAAATCCTACGCTGCCCTCTCCCGCCCCTTCGGGGCACCCTCTCCCGCAAGCGGGAGAGGGTATTCTTGATGGCAATTTGCTGAAATGAGCATAAAATCAATCCATCAAAATCCGGGGGTTTGATGTACTGCATAATTGATCGCGATCAGACTCCAAGGTTCATATAACCGACCTGGCGACATCATGATTAAAAAGCTCGTTTCTCTCATCCTTGCCGCCTGTGCCTGTGCCTGTGCGTCAGTAGCGCCCGTCACTGCTTCCCTGGAGGATTGTTCAGAATATTCAGAGTACGGAATCCCGGGCAGCGACGGAACACTACTTTGCCGGATGGGGTATCTGCTGGCTCACGACGAACAATTCCTGACGCCCATATGGGTAGCAGAGCGCCTGACACGGGAGAAAGTGGCAGGGAAAGCGGTCAGAAAAGATAATTTTAAGCCCGATCCGGACCTGCTACCCGGAAAACGCGCCGAACTCACCGACTACAAGGGCAGCGGCTACGACCGTGGTCACATGGCCCCAGCCGCAGACATGAAATGGCATCAGAAGGCAATGGATGAGAGTTTTTACCTGTCAAACATAATTCCGCAAAACAGCAATAATAATCAACAAATATGGGCAACTCTTGAAACGCATGTAAGGGATTGGGTGCTGGTGCGTGGAGAAATCATCGTCTATAGTGGCCCAATTCACGACAACGATGAAGCAAATCTGACCATTGGTAACAATAAAGTTGCCGTGCCAGACAGGCTCTATAAAGTAATCTATGATCCGTTTAAAAAAGAGGCAATTGCCTTTCTCATGCCGAACCAACCAATAAACGCCAAGTTCTTACCAAACTATATCGTGACGGTACGCGAAATTGAGAACATAACGGGCCTGGATTTTTTATCCAGGCTCCCGCGTAAGGAGCAAAACCGGATCGAGAAGACAAAAGCAACGATGTGGGATCGGAAGTAAGCGCGTTATAGCGAAGAACAAATCGTCCGGATATTGCGTGAAGCAGACCGGGATCCCGTAGCGAAAGTTACGATAATGACCGGGAAACAGTCGACCGACGAATAGCGACAGGTTGCACTACCGCTTGTTGCGGGGCGCCAGCAACTCCGATTGTCCGATCTTTGTTCGTGCCGGTTCAGGCGGTTGCGGACCGGAGAAACCCGCAGCGGCAATGGCTGCATCCAGGCCCCGGAACTGTACCGCCGACTTGGGGCTGCGCAACGAGGCCATGCCTTCGTTCCAGGCATGCAGCATCTGTTTGGCAACGGTACGCCAGCGCGGCGCGTTCTTCGCCGCCTCGATCACTTCCTGACCAACGCTCACCGCCGATTCGCACAGTCGTTCGAGCATCTCCGCGTACTGTCGCGGCGGGATGCCCAATCGAGTATTGAAGAACTGTTCCAGCGTCTTGCTGATCGCCCAAGTCTGGCGTCCGCTGATACTCAATCCGGGCGGATTGAGTGCATAGCGCGGATAGGCCTGCGTTGTCACAATGTCGTAGGCTGGTGTATAGCCCACATCTGTCAGCGAAGTGTAGTAGAGCGCAATGTTCTTGGCATGACAGTCGACATTGCGCACGACGTAGTTGGTGAGCAAAAGCCAGCCCAACCGCTCCAGCTGGCTCCGCACACGCGCTGTCGGCAGGTAGGCGCGTGTGGCGTTGAGCACTTTTTCGGTGGTAGTGGCGTACTTCTCGTGAGGCGGCAGACCAAGCAGACCGCACGCATCTTCAAGGCCATGCGTCGGGATGCCGTGCTCATCGACATCGAAGCGCTCGACCACCAGCACACGGCCATCATCGGACATCTGCGCCCGGGCAACCGGTACAACGTTCAACCGTTCCAGCACGCGCATGCTGTAGAACTCGTTGAAACCCAGATAGGGGGTGTTGCCGTCGGAACCTTTGATGATGTAGCGGCTGGTGCGCAACGTGGGTTTGCCCAAGGGTTCAGTCGTGCCGGAAAGCGTCTCATTCGGCGCGATGAACTTGGGCATCACGCCGGAAATGGCGGCACGCGCATATCGACGCACCAGTGCGGAGAACCGCTTGGCAGTATTGTCCGCCTTCAGCAAATTCTCTATTTGCAACGGCTCCAGGTCGGTTCCCGGTTTGCCGCCTTCAAACGTAACGGTGACACGTCCGATGCTCATCCCCCCGACAACAGCGAGCAAGGAAAGATCCGTGCCATCGAGTAACGGCCCGAACTCTTCACGAATGATGCCCAGCAGGTGGCCTTCCGGCAGGTTTTGGCGAAAGAAGGGATGCAGGTCACGCGGCCAGCGCCAGGTTTCTTCACGTACCGGCATGGTCAGGCTGACGAAATCGGCCGGATCGCTGCCGGGCAGGTATTTCAAGACGTATTCGTCTCGCTCCCGGTAGAGCTGTGCAGTTGTTTTTCCGCTGACCTGAACGTCGAGCTTCACGGTGTGTCACCCTGGCGCTGCTCGGCAAGAATGTCCTCGACCGTGCGGACATGCCCAAACTTCACCAGCTTGAGGTTGTAGCCGGCGGCTTCGAGCAACCGTACCAGGACCGATACGCTCATGTCGCCCTTGGCCAGTGTCTCCATGCGAGCCACCGTCGTTCTCGATACCCCCGCCCGCTGGGCGAGTTCTTTCTGGCTCAAGCCCGCGTCGCGCCGAACGGTTTTCAGCATGCTGGCTACGTCGGAGAGGGTTGTCATTGTGTCCCTCGGGAGTCAAAAATAGGCTAAATTGGATTTATTGTAGCCCAAAGGACACTAAAAACCAACATCCTGCTATCTCAAACTCTTGTGTCGCTCCGGCATCCTGAACGATCCGGGGTTTTCGGATCTGGTTACTCTCATAGAATCCCTGTTATAGTCCGGGGCGATTGCACCTATATATCATACTGTAAAGGATGGCGGGCTGGGTGTAGGTTGGGTTGAGCTTGCGAAACCCAACGTTTTTGTGGCTGGTTGGATGTTGGGATTCGCTTCGCTCATCCCAACCTACGGGCTCAGGATCACTGCGGGGACAAGTTTTGGCGGGAATGACGGGGAATTCAGAATGCAAGCACTTGAATCAAAACAACTTTAATTCGTGTATTGAGAATGGAGGATAATGACAAACAGTTGCAATCGCCCTGATCAATCATAGTGGCCCTTACAAGAGTTTATTTCGATGAATTCTTCTTTCAACCGAAATACCAATCTGTCTTTTTCGTTAATTCGACAAGACCACCAGCCTGATAAATTTTCTTTTAACGGTTCCGGTTTGCCGATACAGTTGTAGCCGTTGCGCTCAATATCTTGCAGCAATTGATTGATTTTTCGTAATGTTTTCTTGTCTTCAACTTGCCACGACAAATAATCGCTCCAGGCGGTGTCATGCCAAACCTTTTTCATTCGGCTGGCTCAATGAGCTCGTGAACTGCCGTGTTACGCCCGGCGTCCATATCAGCGGCTACACGGCGCAGATGTGCAAGATTTTTCTCACTGTAAAACGGGTCGACTTGAACCGGAAAAGGAATTCCACCTTGCCTTACCACTTGGCGCAAAAAGACATTTAACGCTGTTGTCATGTTCATGCCGAGTTCTCCCAACAACGCCTCTGCGTTCTCTTTTAGATCCCGGTTTATCCGAATGCTTAAGTTCACTGACTCGCTCATCATGTCACTCTCGTGGATATTGTCTGCGTATACTAGTGCAAAATATGTGCATTGTCGATGCGTTGTTTGTGCAGTGTAAGTCCGAATAGCCAGGGATATTTTTAGGCGCAAGATGGCGCTCGTCCCGGATGTACGGCGGATGAACTTGAAACCGAGAACGGGCGTTGGCATGGCTGCTCGTCTCATAATCCCTGCCACAGCCGGGGACCTGCGAAAAAAAACCACCGATCCGGTGGCTCTTTTCTTTACAAATCAACGTATTACAAACATAAGTTGGCGGAGAGAGTGGGATTCGAACCCACGGTAGGCTTGCACCTACGCCTGATTTCGAGTCAGGTACCTTCAACCGCTCGGCCATCTCTCCGCTCGAAACGCGAAATTATAGGCAACCTTACGAAAAAAAGTAGACGGTGTGCAATTTTCCTGTGGCGATTCTGGTCTACACAGGAGAACATCCGCGCGACGTTCAATCGTCTCTTTCCTGCCAACTCATGAGTGTGTTTTTGACATTACATGTAAGCACACGTGCGCCAAGACGGGCATAATCGTCTCAATCCATTCATCAAGGTACTCGTTTGCGTCTTTCTCACACCATCTTCGTCAGCCTCGCCGCGTTCCTGGTCGCTGCCATTATCATGGCCGCTGTCAGTCCTCCCCGTTCACGTATTGCCGATTTCCGTGAGTTGGGTGAGCTGCGGGTGGCAACGCGTATCGATGCGCTCTCTTACCGTGAGGATGAGCGGGGAACTTACGCGGGGTTTGAACATGATTTGCTGGTCGCGCTTGGGCAGCGCCTGGGTGTGTCGGTGCGTTTCGTGCCTTATTCGGATGCGGCGCACGCGCTCGAAGCCGTCATCAACGGTCAGGCACATCTGGCAGCCGCAGGACTGACTCCCGACAGCCGCCTGCCTCTGGCCTGGACAACAGGGTTGCGCGAGGTCGATTTCGTGCTGGTTGGCCGCGCTGGCCGCCGTGCTGCCCTGCGTGACCGCGACCTGGCCGGACGGGTCATCACAGTGCGGCAGGGCACAAAACTCGCCGTGGCATTGGAATCGCTCAAGGAGCGCATCCCCGGATTGGAAATCGTCCATCCCCCTCCGCATACCGACGACCAGGATTTGCTCATGCAAACGGCGAACGGACGGATTGACCTTCTGGCGACCGACAGGGTGAATTTCGCGCTTGCCAAGCGTTTGGCGCCCAAGCTTGCCATCGTCTACGATTTGCCGCTCAAGAGCGCGGTGTCCTGGGCTACGTCGCTGCAAGCTGACGGCGGGTTGGCAGGCGAAATTACCGCCTTTCTCAACGAGTCAGCCGAAAACGGCTTGCTTGCCAGCACCGCGGATCATTATTTCGGCCATATTCGCCGCCTCGACCATTACGACATCACGTTTTTTCTTAAGCGCATCCAGAACCGCCTGCCACGCTACGTCTCTTATTTTCGCGAGGCGGAGAAAAAAACCGGCATCGACTGGCGTTATCTGGCAGCGGTTTCTTACCAGGAATCGCACTGGGATCCGGAAGCAACGTCCTATACCGGCGTGCGCGGCATAATGATGCTGACTGTCGATACCGCCAACCGGCTCGGTGTTGAAGATCGTCTCGACCCAAGACAGGCCATTCTCGGAGGCGCGCGTTATCTCTCCATGTTGCAGGCAAGACTCCCGAAAGAGGTTCTTCACCCTGATCGCATGTGGATGACTACGGCCGCTTACAACATCGGTCCCGGAGGACTCAATAACGCCAGGGCGCTGGCGCGCCTGCTCGGCAAGAACGATGCCTCGTGGGTGGAACTGAAATCCGTACTGCCCTTGCTGGCACAGCCTCAGTACGCTACCCGGTTCAAGACAGGCCCGGTACGTGGCGGTGAAGCGCTCATCATGGCGGAGAATGTTCGTAATTTTTACGACATCCTCCGCCACACCTATCCAGTCGAGCATTCCCTGCTGGCCGAATCCGATGCGAAACATCCTCTCGGCATTCAGCTCAATGCCCAGGTTGTTCCGGGCGTGCGCTTTTCACAACCCACGCCGTAGATATTAAACTGGCACGAAAAATCCAGGCAGATCAATGTCTTCGGCTTCACGGTTGCATCCCGTTCGCTGTGCTTTGGGGTGCCGGTTAGCATAACGGCAGGATACTCACCATCAGC
Source organism: Azoarcus sp. (assembly GCA_031277415.1). GTDB lineage: Bacteria > Pseudomonadota > Gammaproteobacteria > Burkholderiales > Rhodocyclaceae > WRNU01. The sequence continues at coordinate 2,371 of JAITMK010000122.1, read as the reverse complement.
CTATATCGAGCAGGTCTTAAATCTAGGATAATCGCGTGTATGGATCTCTTTGACACTACACAAGTCGAGGAATCGAATTGCCCCTCCTCCCATGCAGATCGCCGATCTTTGGACGAAGGCATTGTTGCTGACGGTTTTCGCCGCGCTTTTGAAGCGTACCAACGTGGTACAGCGAAAAGTCCTTTGTTATTGCACGGGGATGCGCTTGCTGTCCTACGGGAACTCCCCTCGGACACCATCGATTTCGCAATGACCTCCCCACCTTACTGGGGAAAGCGAGAATACGACAACGGAGGCATTGGGCTTGAAGCCCACTATCAAGACTTCGTCAGGGGCCTTTCAACAATCTTCGCTGAACTGAAGCGTGTCCTCAAACCAACAGGTTCGTTCTGGCTCAATCTTGGTGATACGTACAGCGACAAAGGTCTGGTAGGCGTTCCTTGGAGAGTAGTGTTCGAACTGATCGACAACCAAGGCTGGATACTCAGGAATAGCGTTGTATGGAACAAATTGAAAGGCGGAATGGACAACAGCAAAGACCGGTTGGGTAATTTGCATGAACACGTATTTCACTTCGTAAAACAGACCAGAGGCTACTACTACAACGCAGACGAGATTCGATCCAAGCCGCGAGAAGCAAAGATCGTGAATGGTGCTGTTATTTCGGCGACAGGGGTTTCTGGTGTTCGTTACAAGCGGCAGATCGAACTTTCGACGGCGCTAGACGATGATGAGAAAGAGGCTGCGTTCGGCGCCCTAGAGAAAATGCTCGCCAGCGTAGCCGCTGGCGAAATTTCTGATTTTCGAATGATTATTCGGGGTCAGCAACGTACTACCCACTCTGACAGCGCCAAGGTATCAGGACGCGCCAAGGAACTACGCGATAATGGTTTCTATTTCTTGAAATACCATCCAAAGGGCAGTAAGCCGGGTGATGTGTGGGACATCATTCCAGAGGATACGCAACGACGTGAAGGGCATTTTGCCCCATACCCAATCGATCTCTGTCGTATTCCGCTGTTAGCGACTTGTCCGGAAGACGGTGTCGCTCTCGACCCCTTTTGTGGGACAGGTACAACCCTTGTCGCTGCCCGCAATCTTGGGCGCAAGTCTATCGGTATCGATATCTCGCGTCGTTACTTAGAACTCTCACAAGAAAGGTGCGATTCGCTTCTATGAGCAAAGTAGTTGAACTGTTCGGAAAGCACACCAAAGAGAAGGGAGTGAACTGGTTCGAGGTTGTCACTGAGCAACATTGCATCTACGCCAACAAGCGCTGTTACAAGGTTCGCAAGTCCAATCCTGAAACATCCATCGGAACCTGTACCGTACTGTATGGCAGACAGCCAGAGCCTATCGTCATCTGCCCGACCCGGCTAATTGAACGAGGTCAGATTTTCACTGACTGTTTTCATTTGCTTACTATCCATGAGCCAGGGAACGAACTCCACATAGTCCCTGAGGTATCCATTCCAGGCGGAAGCGCCGACTACTTTCTCGTTTCCGTGAAGAACGACAAAGTAAAGGATTTCGTCGGCATAGAGATTCAGACGCTCGACACCACAGGAACTGTATGGCCGGAGCGCCAGCGGCTTCTGAAAGAGCTTGGCGTTCCTCGTAACGATGATGTGGAATCTGATAAGCCCTATGGAATGAACTGGAAAATGACTGCCAAGACGATCCTTGTTCAGATGCACCATAAGGTGCAGACGTTCGAGCATGTTCACAAGAAACTCGTTTTGGTAATTCAGGACAAGCTACTCGCATACATGAGCCGCGAATTCAAATTCGACCACCTAAGAAATCCCGCAAGGATAGGCGATTCCATGCACTTACACGCATACAGCATGAACCGTACGCAAGCGGAAAACTTTCGATTGGGCATGGCTGCACGTCTGAGCACTGATGCGGACGGTATTGGGACATGCCTTGGCCTCCAAGCGGAAGCGCGCATTGAGTTGGAGCAGATTATCGAAACTCTCCAGTCGAAAATTTCGGCAAACACACGTTTCGTCCCTGTGTAACCGTAGGTATCACCCTGCGGGTCGTGCGTTCGGTCAGGTTTGTGTTCGGTTTTGCAAAGCGTCCTAACGATATGTTCAACCCCGCTCGCTGGACATCCCAAGGCTATGCCTTGGAATGCCGGTTAACAATAAACGATCAGCAACCATTCTTGCGCTGTTCACGTTCAGCCAGACGCATTGCTTCGCGCTGAAGCCAACCGAGGAGCTTTGCCCGATCCCGCAGGATGTCGCGTAGCGGCGCGTTGAAATACACGCGGAGAAAACGCAGCAGGTCGCGGCGGGTCAGTCCGATTTCGAGCGCCGAAAAATACAACCCGGCCAGATCCTTGCGCCGCCAGCGGGGCGGC
>JAITMK010000118.1 GCA_031277415.1 Azoarcus sp. | reverse complement strand
GCAATGGTTGCCGCTCGCGGAGAGAGTCTGCATGTCCGTCAAACACCTGCTCGGAAAGGCGCAGAAAGCCCTGGCTGCCAAGGACTACAGCCATGCCGGCGCGTTGTTCGAGGAACTTGTCACCCTCTCGCCGGAGACGCATCAGGCGTGGTTCGGACTGGGGGAGGTCGCGCAGGGCATCGGGCAGCCGGATACCGCCGTCACCTTTTTCGACCACGCTGTACAGTTGCAGCCGAAAAACGCCCGCTACCGCCAGAGGCTCGGAGAGGCGCTTGGCAAGCTCGGCCAGATTGAAGCCAGCCTTCAACAACTGCTCGTCGCCCGGCAACTCGCCCCAAAGGATGCCGGTATCCTGTGCAGCCTTTCCGGCGCTTACGTGAAAGCAGGCAAGTGGCAACGCGCCCGCAAGCTGCTGGAAGAAGCCGTTCGCCTGCCCAAACCGCTTGCCGCGCATTATTGCCTGCTGGGCATGGCCTGCCAGCAACTCGGCGAACTCGACGAAGCCCTGAAAGCTTTCAACAAAGCCACAACGCTTGAACCTCGCTATCCGGATGCCTGGCTCTCTCTCGGGCATCTCTACATCGAAAAGCAGCAAACGGACAAGGCAGGCGCCTGCCTGAAAAAGCTGCAAACACTGGCTCCTGAAGCGGTTACCACCTTTGACCTCGCGGGCGAACTGGCCTGGATGCGGGGCGATACCCGTGAAGCGGCAAGTTTTTACCGGCAGGCGGCAGATTCTGCCCCCGATGACCGCAATATCCAGGCCAAACTCGCCGTGACCCTCATCATGTGCGGCGAGGCGCTGGCCGCCATCGACGCAATGGAGCGCGCGCACGCACTGGGCACGCCCGAGGACTGGATACTCGAAAAACTCGGCACCATGTTCGCCATCAAATACTGGACACCGATGGCGCGCGAAAACCTGGAAATGGCGGTCGAGCGCAACCCGGACAACCTCAGCGCCTGGAATACCCTGCTCATCGTGTATGCCAAGGGCGGAGAAAGCGAAAAGATACGCAAGGCTGCCGACACCATCCTGGAAAAAGACCCGGACAACATCTATGCGCTGATGAACCTTTCCACCTGGCACAACGACCAGGGCCGTCACGACGAAGCCCTGGAAGTACTCGCGCGCGCGCGCGAAAAAGACCCCGGCCACCGGGGTACATACTCCAAGGCGCTATGGGCAATGGTCTCCGCCTCCTCGGTCAGCGCGGCGGATATTCTCAAGCTGGCGCAAACCTTCGATGAGCGCGTCTTCCGCCCGTTGCTCCGGCCTAACGATTTCGCCACCCGCAATCGCGATCCCGAACGGCGGTTGCGTATCGGCTGGCTCTCCTCCGACATGCGTACCCATCCGGTCGCCGCCTTCATATGGCCGTTTCTCGAACATATCGACCACGAAAAACTGGAAACCTTCATCTATTACAACTTCTCCGAGGAAGATGGCGTCACTCGCCGGATCAAGGCGTGTACCCAACAGTGGCGCACGGTCATCGGCATCGGCGACGACGGGCTGGCCGATCTGATCGAAGGCGACGAAATCGACATCCTCATCGACCTGAACGGCTTCACCGATGGAGGCCGCAGCGATGTCATCGCGCGCAAACCCGCACCCATTCAGGTGACCTGGCTGGGTTTTCCCGGCACCAGCGGCATGTCCGCGATGGATTACATCTTCGTTCCTCCCGACCCTGTGCTGGAAAAGCCGGGCTGGAGCCTGGAAATTCCCTGGCCCCTGCCGGACTGCTACGGCGCGCGCGCCGACATCAGCGAAGCCGCCATCCTGCCCGGCCTGCCCTGCGAGCGTGAATCCGCCCCTTTCACCTTTGCCTGTCTCAACCACTTCCGCAAGGCGAGCGAAAAAACCATCGAACTCTGGAGCCGAATCCTCGTTCAGTGTCCGCAAGCCCGTCTGATTCTCGTCGCCATCGGCGGGAAGGACGACGAAACCATCCGTTACTTTTCCAGCCAGTTCGAGCGCCACGGCGTTAATCCTGCGCAACTGGAATTCAGGGGCTATGTCGGCCAACAGAAATACTATGAAAGCTACAACGAAATCGATCTCGGACTCGACCCCTTTCCCTATAACGGCGGCACGACCGGCTACGACTCGATCTGGATGGGCGTGCCCTTCGTCACCTGGCCCGGCGAGCATCTCTCCGCCCGCATGGGCAAGGCGATTCTCGAAAACGTGGGCTTGCACGAATTGGTTGCCGCCAGTGCCGACGACTACGTGACCATTGCCGTCGCTCTTGCGAACGACCACGACCGGCTCAAGCGCCTACGCGCCAATTTGCGCGAACGCATGATTGCCAGTCCGCTGCTCGACGGCCCGCGCATGGCTAAGAGCCTGGAAGCCGCCTTTCGCGGCATGTGGCGGCGGTGGTGCGCAAGCCAGCCTCTGGGATAAGAAAAATGTTCGGGCCACAACCTTTGGCGTTCAAATACTGTGTCGGGAACGGCGTGGAACTGGGCGCATCCCTGCATAATCCGTTTTGCCTGCCCAACTGCCCGAATATCGCGCCTAGCGATGGTGTCGATTTTTTGCACTTGCGCGATCAGGAAGATTACCTGTTCTATGCCAGGGAACAGGAAAAAAATGCCGGAAGAGTGACGCGAGTCGACAAGATCGGAGATTTCAGACACATCCCTGCCGATACGGAAAGCCTCGATTTTGTCATCAGTTCCCATGTCATCGAACATGAGCCAAATCCCATCGCAGGCTTTCTGGAATCGGCACGTGTTCTGAAAGAAAACGGCATATTTTTTTGCATCTTTCCCAAAAGGGTTGCAGAAAGGACATACGATATTTTTCGTCCGCTCACCCGGCAGGAAGAATTGATCTCAGCCTATACGGAAGACCGAACCGTCGATAAATTTCCTCCCCCCTCAGAATCAGCAGGCGCATCGGGTAATTGGCGCTCGCATTATTATGTGTATTCTCTTCAATCCATGCTTCAACTCGTCAACTGGATCAACCGGCAAAAGCTGGCTGCCTTTTGCGTGGAA
>JAITMK010000068.1 GCA_031277415.1 Azoarcus sp. | reverse complement strand
TGCTGTGAGGCCAGCAATCCCGGCTCCGATTACGAGAACTTCTGTGCAGGAAGTGTCAGATTGCATGGGATGCTCAGCGAGCAGAGCGAGCGGGGTTGAACATGTTGTCAGGATACTTGCAGTGCTTAGATGCGATAGAGTTTATGCCATATTTTTCATATATGCCTAACCCCTTTCAGACAACGAAACGTTTCATGTTCTGTGGGCTGAAATCAAACAACAGCTTCGCATTCGAGTCTGACCGATATCTGAACATGGAGAAACGACATGAAACTCAATCGTCTGAAGGGTGTGGTTTTTGGTTTGCTGCTGGGTTTGTCTGCCGCAGGACAGCAGGCTCAGGCAGTGGACGCGCACGATGCATTGACCGGCAGATTGGCCGAATTGAGCATATATGACCGCACAGAGGGCTCTCGGTTGCCCGTCTATTGGCATCGGGGCAAGGCTTATGTGGTTGGCAATCCGGGCAATGAATACGAAATCTCGCTGACCAACCGGAGATCGGGCGATCTGATGGCGGTGGTTTCCGTTGATGGCGTCAATGTGCTTTCCGGGCAAACGGCATCGAGCCAGCAGTCCGGTTACGTGTATGGCGGCAGAGAAAGTTACAGTATTCGTGGCTGGCGCAAGAGCCGGGAACAAACGGCGGCCTTTTATTTCACTTCAGTGTCGGATTCCTACGCAGGCCGTACCGGGCGCCCGGGTAATGTCGGGGTGATCGGCGTGGCGCTGTTTCAACGCAAGCGGGTTGCCGTGGTGCCGCGCGTTTCCGAACCGAAATCTGATCGTGCTCAATTATCCAGTCAGGTTCCGAGTCCATCGGTGGAGATTCAGGCGGAACAAGCGCAGGAGATGTCGCCAATGCTGGAAAAACGGGCGGAATCGCAGCCTTCTGCCAGGAGAGCAGCACCCGCCTATCCGTCGCCCCAGCGTTTGGGAACCGGGCATGGGCGTATCGAGGATTCGCCGGTCAGGACCGTGAAATTCGAGCGGGCAACCAAAAAACCGGCGGAAGTGCTGACCATTTATTACGACAGTCATGCCAATCTGGCCGCGCGCGGCATTATCCCGGCTCGTGATGTCAGAGTGGCATGCGCATCGAGGCAAACCGGGTGCGGCCAACCGTTCCCTGGAGACCGTTTCGTTCCTGATCCGCCGCGTTAGGGGGTAGGTTCAAGTGGATACAGAAAGCCGCGGAAAAGACTGAGGATGTTCTGGATTCCCGTTGGTCAAGGGAATGACGGGGAAAACAATCAGGAATGCGGGAATAAACCGGAGCATCCTCAGAGCGGTTTTTGTTTTCATGGGGGGCTTGGCTATACTGCGGGGATATGAATGCGACGACTGATGGCCGCGACGATTCCAGTGACGAGGATTTGATGCTGCGCTATGCCGCGGGCGAAGCGGGGGCTTTCGATCAACTCTATGCGCGTCATCGCAGCGGCCTGTTTCGTTTCATTCAACGCCAGTGCAGGGAGCGTGCGCAAGCTGAGGAGATTTTCCAGGAGGTATGGATGAATCTGATCAAGAGCCGCGAGCGTTATACGGTTGCCGCACGCTTTCGCACCTATTTGTACACGCTTGCGCACAACCGCATGGTTGATCATTTTCGCCGCCAGTCCGGTGATCCGCTTTGGATTGGCGGCAATTCCGAAGAAGAGCCGGATCTGATCGCCGGTTTGCCTGCCAGCCGCGCAGATGAACCGCATGTGCGCGTATTGTCGCGGCAGCAGGGCGAAAATTTGTTGCGCCTGCTGGAAGGTTTGCCTGTCGCGCAGCGCGAAGCGTTTTTGCTGGCCGAGGAGGGCGGTTTGTCGCTGGGGGAAATTGCCGAAGCGACCGGGGTCAATCCTGAAACGGCCAAAAGCCGGTTGCGTTACGCAATCGCCAAGTTGCGCGCGGGTTTGCAGGAGGTGGTTGCATGAATGCGCATCCTGACGATTTCAGCATGGACGACGATCTGAGCGATCTGTCGCAGGCGTATCGAAATGCCTCGAAATACGAAAGCGATCAGGAACCGCCTCCGGCGCTCGATGCGGCCATCCTGGCAGCGGCACATCGCGCGGTCGCCTCCAGACCGATGGCCCGGCAACCACGGCGTTTTTTAGCCCATTGGCGGCTGCCTCTGGCAACGGCGGCTTCGTTTCTGGTCGGAGTGTCCGTTGTGATGCTGTTCGTGCCGGAGAAAACGGAGCCGGAAATACCCATACTCGCGCAGGCGCCGAAAGTGCCGCAGGCGTTGTCGGTGCCGGAACAGCCACAGTCCTTGCAGATTCCATCGCCTGCCCGGGTGGAATCAATGGAGGAACACAAAGCGCCTGCGACGGCGGATAGAGCCCTTCGCAGCAGGTCGGTGCGCCAACCCCAAAAAATCGTGGCAAAAGAGCGAGTAACCGAAGCGCCTCAGCCGCTGGAGAACAGCGCGCTCATGGCTGAAGAACCCCCGCTCACGGAATCCATGGCCGACGACATGCCGCGCAACGAAGTTCCACAGGCTCGGGCAGCGACCGCAGAATCTCAGGCAGCGCGCCTGGAATCCAGAGCTGTCGCCCCGGCAGCAGCGAGATTTGCCAAGCCTGCGATGCGGAAAATGCCGGTACAGAATCCGCGAGATTGGCTGGAAGAAATCGAAAAATTACACCGTGAAGGAAAAATCAAGGAGGCCCGGACGAGCCTGGCCGAATTTCGCAAGTATTATCCGGATCATGAATTACCCAAGGCCCTGCGCGATTTGTAACGATTTGTACTTTGCACAAAAATACGGTGAAACCGCATCGATATAAGCGATAACATGATCAGGCATACTTATGGAAACTCTGCATTACCCTATTACCCACCACCTGTCATCCTGCTTGATACCGCAGGATCCATGCAACGTCTGGATTCTGCGACTTCGCTTCGCTGCGCGCAAAATGACGGGAGGGGTTGTGCAGAGAATCCTTAAGAACTTTGCGAAAAAATTTCTGTTCAAAGGCGCGGGGGGCATTATTGGGTTGATGGATTTCGGCATGCTGGTTAAAGCCTGGAGGGAAGGGAAATATTTTGATATGAGTCCATGGCTTGCCTCTGGTTTTGCCTCTTTTTTGAGTGTTACGACTTACTTTGCCGCAGGCTGGCCGGCGCTGATCCTGTTTTTGATCGGCGTTGCCATTATTGCGGCGATTGTGATTTTTACGGACGACGACTTTCAGGAATGGCTGTCGAGATGCCGCTTCGGTAAAGGGAAAGGAGAGCGCTATCGCGACATGAAGCATGAAATGCTCGCGTTCGAAGAGGCGAGCAAATAACATGGATAAAACGGGCCTGATCTGGAAATTCAAGGTTGACCGCGAGCTGTCGGCATTTGAGATAGACAACCATCTTCCAGTGGATAAAGCGTATAACGGTCTACCAGACAGTATGATGAGCACCATCAGGATGAACTCGACCTATCTTGAGTGTTGCGACAAGTTTTATTTTGGGAAAGGAGAGATTACTGGGCACGGATTAATTGGGTTCATTGCGTATATTTTTGTGCTGTCTCTTCCTCTTTTGGATATTATTTTTGAATGGCCAGCCCGGCCAGGTACTGATTTTGATCTGTGGTTGTGGAGCTCTATTTTTATTTATTCAATAGCTATCCCTGCCATGCTTTTTACATGGTTTACCTGGCTGGGCAAGGAACTCTTCCGTTACACGCATTACCCGATCCGTTTCAACCGCAAGACGCGGATGGTGCATGTGTTCCGGCTGGACGGCACGGTGATGAGCGAGCCGTGGGACAAGCTGTATTTTACGGTCGGCGCGGGCAAGGAATTTGAAACCATACGGGAAGTGCGTTTCCACCGGATGTCCTCCTGGCACAGCCAGTCGTACTATGGGAAGGTGCTGGAAACGCACGCGTTGCCTTACGTTGCGGCAGCAGACAAGGCCCGCGCGCAGTGGGAGTTTGTGCGCCGTTATATGGAGAAAGGCCCGGCGGAAGCGCTTCCGCTCATCGACCTTGTGCTGGATGGGCATATCGGGCTGCCGGGCAAGCGGGAGAGTTTCATGCACGGCTACCGGATGCTCTCCACGAACATGAGCGGCATTATTTTTTATCTGTTTTTTCCCCTGACCTCCCTCTCGGTCATTGGCCGCTGGATTGCCATGCGCACCTGCAAACAGCCCGTGTGGCCTGCGGAGATCGAGGCCGAATGCGCCATCGAACCGGACGACCCGTATCTGGTGGACGCGAATCACTTGCCGCCACGGGTGATCGAAGCGGATAAGCAGCGCGACTACCGTAAGTGTACCTGATGGACGGATTCCCACCCCGTAGGGGCGGGACTTGTGCCCGCCATGTGCCAATAGGCCAACTGAAACGGGGCAACCACAAGGGTTGCCTCTACATAAGGCAATTGGGGTGGGGTTTTGCAGACGTTCCCAGAGCGGTTTTTGTTTTCATGGGGGGCTTGGCTATACTGCGGGGATATGAATGCGACGACTGACGGCTGTGCCGATCCTGGGGACGAAGATTTGATGCTGCGCTATGCCGCGGGTGAAGCGGCGGCTTTCGATCAACTCTATGCGCGTCATCGCAGCGGCCTGTTTCGTTTCATTCAACGCCAGTGCAGGGAGCGTGCGCAAGCTGAGGAGATTTTCCAGGAGGTGTGGATGAATCTGCTCAAGAGCCGTGAGCGTTATACGGCTGCCGCACGATTTGTAACGATTTGTACTTTGCACAAAAATACGGTGAAACCGCATCGATATAAGCGATAACATGATCAGGCATACTGTACATTCCGACGTTTATCGGCAATCATCCAAAATTCGAGCACATTTGATGAGTTATTCATCATATCCGTATCAAGACCGTCATTATGTTTGAATCCGCAGAACTCGGCCATACGATTGATAAGAAAACTTTCCGGGCAGAGGTGAGAAAACTGAGAGAAGCCCTGCTGGAAGCGCAATTCGAGTTGCGTGAGCGGGGAAATTTTCAGGTAATCGTGCTTGTCAGCGGCGGAGACGGCGCGGGCAAGGGAGAAACGATCAACGATCTTTACAGTTGGATGGATCCGCGTTATCTCATCGCGCGCGCGTTTTCTGCGCCGACCGACGACGAAATCGCGCGTCCTTTCATGTGGCGCTTCTGGCAGGGATTGCCCCCAAAGGGGCGGATCGGCATTTTTTCCGGTTCCTGGTATTCCCGGCCCATTCACCGGCGCATCATCGGAGAGATCGACCATGCTTTTTTCGATCAGCGCATCGAGCAGATCAACCGTTTCGAGGCGATGCTGGCGAATGAAGGGGCGCTGATTCTGAAGTTCTGGCTCCATCTCACGAAGGATGGGCAGAAAAAACGCTTCAAGGCGCTGGAAAAAGATCCCTGCACCGCCTGGCGCGTGACCAGAGAAAGCTGGGATGTCCTGAAGACTTACGACAAGTTCCAGGAAGTGGCCTCTCATATGCTGCGCATGACGAATACCTCATGGGCGCCGTGGGTCATCGTGGAAGGCGCGGACGATTATTACCGCTCGCTCACGGTCGGCAGGCTGGTGCTGCATGCGTTGCAGAAACGGCTCTCGGATATGAAAGAGCGAGAGTTTCCGGTTGCGCCGCCCCTTTCGCCCCGGACGGACTCGCTGGACGTGCTGACGGCGCTCGACCTCAGCCAGCGTCTCGACAACAAAACCTACCGGCTGCGTCTTGCCAGGGCGCAGGGGCGGCTTTCCGAACTCGTCCGTCTGCCGGAGTTCAAGAAGCATTCGCTGATCCTTGTCTACGAGGGGCAGGATGCCGCCGGAAAGGGCGGCAGCATCAAGCGGCTGTCGGCGGCGCTCGATGCCCGCCAGTATCAGATCATGCCTATTGCCGCGCCCACCCAGGAAGAATTGGCACAGCCCTACCTGTGGCGTTTCTGGCGGCATGTGCCCAAGAAAGGGCGCGTGGCGATTTTCGACCGTTCCTGGTACGGACGGGTGGAGCGGGTGGAAGGGTTTTGCTCGGAGGCCGACTGGCTGCGCGCTTATACGGAAATCAATGATTTTGAACATGAGCTCATGGCGGACGGCGCGATTATCCTCAAGTTCTGGCTGCATATCTCCAAGGAAGAGCAGTTGAAGCGTTTCCAGGAACGCGAGGCAACGTCATTCAAGCGCTACAAGATTACGGATGAAGACTGGCGAAACCGCGAAAAATGGGATGCTTACCATGAAGCCGTTTGCGACATGGTGGAACGCACCAGCACCGGCCTGATTCCCTGGACGCTGGTGGAGTCCAACGACAAACCGTTCTCGCGCGTAAAAATAATGGAAACGGTGTGCGCCAGACTGGAAGCGGTGTTGCTGGGCGGCAAGGCACAGACGGAAGAACAGGGAAAAAGCAAGTCGAAAGCAACGGAGGATAAAGGCAAAGGCCGATGAATACCCGGATACGTTCTTTCCGCCGTTTGCTGATCACAGCCATATGCCTGGCCGGTTTCGCCGGGCTGGGGGTGTTTGCCTGGCGTACCAATCATGCCCAGCCGATGTCTCAGTCGGCGGCAGGCCCGGGCGCAGGGGCAAAGGCTTCCGCTCCCGCGCAACAGGCGGCGCAGGTGGAAGTGGTGAGCGTAGCGGTACGGGAGATCGACGACGACGTTTCGGCAGTGGGGACGCTGGTTTCCAACGGATCGGTCATTCTGCGCCCCGAAGTGGCCGGACGGGTGGCGGCGATTCGTTTTCAGGATGGCATGGCCGTGAAGAAGGGCGATGTGCTGGTGGAACTGGATGCTGCCATACAGTCCGCCGAGGCGCAGCAGGCGCGGGCGGAATTGTCGCTGGCCAAGGCTAATGCTGATCGGGTCGAGGATTTGTTCGCGAAGCAGTTTGTGAGTGTCAGCGCCCGCGATGAAGCCGTTTCCCGCCTTGAAGTGGCGCGCGCCAATGCCGCGCTTGCCCAGGCCCGGCTGGACCGCACCCGCATCCGCGCGCCTTTCGACGGCATTGTCGGCATCCGCAAGGTCAATGTCGGCGATTACGTCCGGGATGGCGACGCGCTCATCAATATCGAAGATATCGCTGTCCTCAAGCTCGATTTCCGGCTTCCCGAACGTTACCTTGCGCGGTTGAAACCGGGGCAGAATCTGGAAGTGACGAGCGATGTCGTGCCGGGTGTGACTTTCCCGGCGGAGGTGGAAGCCATCGATCCTCTCGTCGATGCCGAGGGGCGGGCGGTGCTGTTGCGCGCCCGGCTTGCCAATGACGAAGGCCGGTTGCGGCCGGGCGTATTTGCCCGCGTGCGCCTGATCGTCGAGCGGCGCGACAACGTGATGCTGATACCGGAAGCCGCGCTGATTCCTGCGCCGGGTGAGACGCAGTACGTATTCCGGGTCAGTGAAGGCGTTGCGCGGCAGGTAGGGGTCAAGACCGGGATGCGCCGCGCGGCAGAAGTCGAGATCGTCGAGGGACTTGCACCCGGTGACTGGGTGGTTGCCGCCGGGCAATTCAAACTGCGTGACGGTATGCCGGTAGCGATGACAAGAACAGACGTTGCCAACGCGAAGCCCGAGTCTGAGGCTCTTTCCATCGTCAAGGATTGAAATTGAACAGGGCAGGGGGCGCGGGTCGATAATGGGTGTTTCCGAGCTTTGTATCCGCCGCCCCGTGTTTGCAACCGTATTGTCGCTGGCGGTGCTGCTCATCGGGTTGATGTCGTATTCGAGGCTGACGGTACGCGAATATCCCAATATCGATGAACCCATCGTTACCGTCAGCACCATTTATACCGGGGCCAGCGCCGAAATCATCGAATCTCAGGTCACCAAGCCGCTGGAAGATTCGCTGGCCGGGATCGAAGGGGTGGACATCCTCTCCTCGATCAGCCGTTCCGAGAACAGCCAGATTACGGTGACTTTCCGCATCGAGCGCGACGCGGACAGCGCCGCTGCCGATGTGCGCGACCGCGTCTCCAGGGTCAGGAGGCGTCTGCCCGACGACATCGAGGAGCCGGTGATTGCCAAGGTCGAAGCCGACGCCAATCCGATCATCTGGATCGCTTTCTCGTCCGACCGGCATGACCCGCTGGAGATGAGCGACTTTGCCAACCGCATCATCAAGCCCCGGCTGCAAACCCTGTCCGGCGCTGCGGACGCGCGGGTGTACGGCGAGCGCCGTTACTCGATGCGCGTCTGGCTCGACCGCGCCAGCCTCGCGGCTTTCAACCTGACCCCGCAGGACGTGGAGGATGCCATTGCCCGGCAGAACGTCGAACTGCCGGCGGGACGGATCGAGAGCCGCGCGCGCGAATTCGAGGTGGTAGCACAAACCGATCTGGTCGCCCCCGCGCAGTTTGAAGCGATCATCGTGCGTCAGGCGGCTACTCCCGGCAGTTATCCGGTGCGTATCCGTGACGTGGGCTGGGTGGAAGTGGGGGCCGTCAATGAACGCACTGCGGTGCAATTCATGGGGCGACCCGCCGTCTCCATCGGCCTCATCAAGCAATCCACCGCCAATCCGCTCGATCTCAAGCGCGCGCTGGTCAAGATGCTGCCCGAGCTGGAAGTGGAACTGCCGGAAGGCATGAAGATGACGATTACCAACGATTCGACGGTTTTCATCGAACGTTCCATCGAGGCGGTGTTCAGAACCATCTGGGAAGCCGTGCTGCTGGTGGCGGCCGTGTGCTTGTTCTTTTTGCGCAACTGGCGCGCGATGTTGATTCCGCTGGTGACGATTCCGGTGTCGCTGATCGGGGCGTTCACACTGATGTTCGCCTTCGGCTTCTCGGTCAATACCCTGACGTTGCTGGCGCTCGTGCTCGCCATCGGGCTGGTGGTGGACGATGCCATCGTGATGCTGGAGAACGTTTTCCGGCACATCGAGGACGGTATGCCCACGATGGAAGCGGCGTTCAAGGGCGCAAAAGAAATCGGCTTCGCCATCGTGGCGATGACCATCACGCTGGCGGCCGTTTATGCGCCGGTGGCGTTCATGACGGGGAGAACCGGAAAACTCTTTGCCGAATTCGCGCTTACACTTTCCGGCGCAGTGCTCGTTTCCGGGTTCGTTGCGCTGACCCTTTCTCCGATGATGTGCTCGCGTCTGCTGCGTCATGAGAGCAAGCATGGCGAGATCTATGTGGCCGTCGAACGTTTTCTTGCCAGGCTCACGGCGCTCTACCGGGGCGCGCTCATCAGGATGCTTGGAATGCGTTGGGTCGTGCTGCTGGGGTTTGCGGCACTCGCGGGGTTGAGCGTGTTACTGCTTGGGCAGCTCAAGTCCGAACTCTCGCCCATCGAGGATCGCGGCCGGATCATGGTGCAATTCCGGGGGCCGGAAGGAGCCACCATCGATTACATGATGCGCTACTCGCAGGAAATTGGCGACATCTTTGCCAGCACCGGTGACGTCGAGGGCTATCAGGTCATGACCGGGAATCCCACGGTATCGCAGGGCCGCGCCTTCGTGAGCTTTGTTGATTGGTCGAAGCGCAAACGCAAGACCCAGGAATTTTCCGCTGAAATGCAGCCCCGCTTGCGGGCCATCACCGGGATCAACGCCTTCCCGATACTGCCTGCCGCCTTCGGCCAGAGTCCGCGCGTGCGTCCCGTGAGTTTCGTCATCACTTCATCCGGATCGTGGGAAGAACTTTCCCGTGTTACCGATGAAATGCTGGAAGCCATGCGCACCAACCCGGGTTTCGTTTCACCCGATACCGATCTTCAACTGACCAAGCCCGAACTGGCCGTGTCGGTCGACCGCGACAAGGCCGCCGATCTCGGCATCTCCATCAATGTCATCGGGCGGACGCTGGAAACCATGCTCGGGGGGCGGCAGGTGACGCGCTACAAGCAGAATGCCGAGCAATACGATGTGATCGTTCAGGTCAAGGCGGATGGCCGCGTCGACCCGCGCGACATCCACGATATTTTCGTGCGCGGCAAGGGCGGGCAAATGGTTCCGCTCTCCAACCTCGTGACCGTGCAGGAAACCGTCAGCCCGCGCGAACTCAATCATTTCGGGCAGCGCCGCGCTGTGATCATCACCGCGAACCTCACCCCGGATTTCGCGCTCGGCGAGGCGCTCGACTGGATGGACGCCACGGCGGCGCGTATTCTGCCTTCCGGCTATTCCACCGACTACGACGGCATGTCGCGCGAGTTCAAGACGAGTTCCGCAAGCCTTGCGCTCACCTTCGCGCTCGCGCTGGCGTTCATCTATCTGGTTCTTTCCGCCCAATTCGAGAGTTTTATCGATCCTTTCATCATCATGCTCACCGTCCCGCTCTCGATGGCGGGGGCGCTGGGCGCGCTGTGGCTCACCGGCGGCACGCTCAACGTCTATAGCCAGATCGGCCTCGTTACCCTGATCGGCCTGATTACCAAACACGGCATTCTCATCGTCGAATTCGCCAACCAGTTGCGCGCCAAGGGGAAGGAAGCGCTGGAGGCCGTGATCGAAGCCTCCGTGCTGCGGTTGCGCCCCATCCTGATGACCACCGGCGCGATGGTGCTGGGCGCGATTCCCCTGGCCCTTGCCACCGGCGCGGGTGCGGAGAGCCGCCAGCAAATCGGGTGGGTAATCGTCGGCGGGCTGCTGGTAGGTACTTTTTTCACGCTGTTTGTCGTCCCGACCATCTACACTTTAATTGCACGCAGGCATCGCGTGGCGGATCTCGCGTCCGGCGTGTGAACAAAGGAGACGATCATGGACGCCTTACGAGCAACCTCGGCCGGTTTTGATAACGCCCAGGCCATGCAGAACGCCCGTGCAGCCCAGGACATCGCAGCGCCGCGCGAACGTGACGGCGCACAGCCGTTGCGGCCGGAGCAATCAGGCGCCAGTCCTTCCACGCGAGTCGATCTGAGCGAAGAGGCTCGGCGTCTGACGTCTCCGCCACCGGTGCCCGCCAATACTCCCGCCGTGCCTGTGCAAATGCAGGAAGCGATAGTACGCGCCGGTTCGGCCGAAAATGCGGACCGTGCGGAAACACAGAACGCCGCCGCATCCACCGCCTCCAGCCGGGAAGCCGTACAGCGTTACATGGAAAACGCAGTCAATAACCTCCCGGCCGGACAAAGCGCCCCATCATCGGTACGAGTCTCGGCCTGAACACGCGTCTCGCTTGTCTCCGCCATTTATGGCGGAGACAAGCGAGACAAAGCATCATTTGGCGCCGAAGGCGCCCCAAAACCGTATCGAGGAATCCCCTGCCTTCAGGCAGGGGTGACTCAAACAGCGCGAAACGCATTCTGTAGGGGCGTTGCGTGCAACGCCCTGACGGCTGGTTACATGCGTTGTTCAGGTTGACAAAATTCTCTCAAAGGTTGATAAAGTCCTCTTGTAAGGTTGTCAATAATATCAGGAGAGGCTGACAATCATGAGCAAGGTTCGCACAGGTGGAGAACTCGTTCGTAAGTTCTTGATAGAGAACATGGATCAACATCCGTCTGATGTTGTTCGCCTGACTGCCGAGAAGTTCGGCTGTACGAGACAGGCAGTTCATAAGCACTTGCAGCGTTTGGTCACCGAAGGTGCCGTGATCGTTAGTGGCGCGACCCGGAACAAGCGCTATGCGCTTGCTCAAGTTGTGCACTGGGAGAAGATTTACACCGTTAAGGAAGGGCTTGCCGAGGACGTCGTATGGCGGCATGACATCGTGCCACAGCTCGGTAATCTACCGGAGAACGTCCTTCACATTTGGCAATACGGTTTTACCGAAATGTTTAATAACGTAATCGACCACTCAGGAGCCACAGAAGTTTTCGTTCGCTTGACCAAGACTTCAGCGGCGACAACGATCAAAATATACGATAACGGCATCGGAATTTTCAAGAAGATTCAGACGGCGCTCGATCTGGTTGATGAAAGGCATGCAGTGCTTGAACTGGCGAAAGGCAAATTTACTACGGATCCCGAGAATCACTCTGGGGAGGGCATCTTCTTTTCATCAAGAATGTTCGACGAATTCAACATTCTTTCTGGTGAGGTGTATTTTTCCCATGAATTTGACAAAAAGGAGGACTGGATCATTCAGGGTAATACCCAGGACGGTACGTTTGTGACGATGGTCTTGCACAATTACACGTCGCGCACGACAAAGAAGGTTTTTGATAAGTTTACTACCGAGGAAGACTATGCATTCACCAAGACCGTCGTGCCAGTCAAACTCATGCAGTATGGTGATGATAATTTGATATCGCGATCTCAAGCGAAGAGGCTGCTTGCACGCTTTGATCGCTTCAAGATCGTTATGCTTGACTTTTCGGGCGTGACCTTGATCGGGCAGGCCTTCGCAGACGAAGTATTCCGCGTTTTTAAAGCGAAATATCCAGGTGTGGAATTGATTCCCATCCATGCATCGACGGAGGTGCGCCGGATGATTAGCCGAGCAGTGGCCGCAAGAGATTAAAAACAACATGGGTTTGAGCGCGAATGCGGAAGCTTGAACGCCTAACTCAATTCAGGCCGCCTTTCTTCCAACAACTCGCCATGTGATAAGTCCGCAAATAGCCCCGCTGATGGCGCCAATCGAAACCGCCCAAACCATATCCCCTCCCGCAAAAGAACCTTTCAACGGAAGGGGAAAGATAAGGGCTGTAGTGTCGGCTCCGACTACAAGTCCAATTATGACAGATGGAATTGCGCCCAAATTGAATTTGGCGATGATTGTACCGAACAAAATGCCAGTTGTGCACGCCGGAAAGACACCGAACGAATATGCATAGGGCAATATGAAGACGAACTCTTGAAGAACGCTCAGAACGCTCTCGAATCCACTTTCGAGCAAATCGAGCACAGTGAGCCAGAGTGTGAAGGCAGTGTTTCCAATCAGCGGACCTACAATAGTAAATATGCCGACAGATGTGGCAAATTTCGATAAAGGTTTCATAAGATCTAACGCCTGAATTCAGCCGTAGCCGAGCGAAGCGAGGCTATCGGTTGGAACGCATGGTTGGGTCTTTCACGGAACATCAATACACTCCAAGCTGCTTTGGTCGACACCTTGTTTCGTCAGTGTGAACTTCAAAATGCGGCCCCAGCCTTCTATTTCTTTTGCTGCCCCGAACGACAAAGTGCAGTGCAACGCCTCACACTCCAATGATGAAAAATCAGTTTTCTTTCTCTCTTGAAGTGACCAAGCCCCAAAAGCGGCAAGGAAATCCCCGACGGTGGTTTTCTTGCCAGGTTCGTTAATCTCGCAATGGTTGTTCTTGGTCGGCACCGACAAGCCTGCGGAACGCGCCAGAAGCCTCAACGTGTCGTACTCGCTCCCCACCGCAACGACGGGGAGCAAAAACAGTAGAAGCGGTACGAAATTTTTCATTGGAGCGGTTTCGGTTAATACCTGAAGCGTAGGGGCGAATAATTATTCGTCCCTACAACACCCCGGGCGGTTCATTGCGGAGGAGTGACAGCCTGTTGTCCACGGATTCGCACATACACGATCTGTGCACGATTAAGGGGTATGAATTTGGCTTGCTCATGTCTTCGCGCTCCTATGCACATTGTTGGCATGAAATTCCGCCATTCTGATTTAAGCAGCATCGCCTCGACGCCAAAGTATACCAGTAACAAGATTGATTTTGGGTGTTCTGGAAGACGTCAAATTGTCGCCAATTTCAACGCCGCCCGCGCCGCGCTACTGGCATTGGGTGTTCCGGTAGAGCCGGATATAAGCTCGACCGAACGCGCAACTCATAATGCTCAGCACATTCACCTGCCAGAGTGGGGACTATTAGTGTCATTTTGCGACTTCGCGCAGGATGACAGGCGGCGGATGCCGAGTAATGCAGATGTTCTTAGGGATTCTCTGCAAAACCCCACCCCAATTGCCGGGTGTAGGGGCGACCTGTGGTCGCCCGGTGAATTGCGTGAATGAATGTGCGACATATCGGGCGACCACAGGTCGCCCCTGCCGCGCAACAGGAGGGGTTCTGCAGACCTTTTGGATCAGATCGAAACTTCTACATCTTAATTTAAATCAGGTCGTAGAATTTTCGCGCATTCGATCATCTTGTTTCCCAATTTCGGTGACCCTGAAGACAGGAGTTTATTTCCTAGTTCAAACATAGACACCGGATCACCCGCCATGGCTGATTTCAATTGCAATTTGCTTTCTATGCTATCCGTATTTTCGGAAGGGCCAAAGTAGTACGAAGTAATAGTTTTCAGGGTTATAGCCAATTTGCTGTGTGCCGAGGGCGCCTTATGCTTGATCAACCATGCGGTAATTATATAGGCTGACTCAAAGTCTTCATCTTCCAAAGCAATGCTTACAAGATTGCTTGCGGCGCGCCAATAACCAAGTTTTGCGGCTTCAATGAAGGCTATCTCGCCTTCCTCGGACCGAGGTGCGCTAATGCCCTTTTGATAGAGAGCCTCTGCCCTGGCGTTAGGCGCCTTCATGTTAACGGTTGGGCAGTTAGCAAAACTCTTTTCTGCCGAGGCAATCATTTCGGACAAAGTGAGCTTGTTTAGCGCGTTTACTTCTCTGTCGACCAGATCTTTTGCTTTCTTTACGGAGATTTCCGCTAGAACCCATTGGGATCGCTGTGTACTTTTCTGCAAATAATCGCTCATTTTTAAGGGGCTGCCGAATATAACCGTGCTGTTGAGCATCATGCAAACGCTGAGAAGACCCAGTGTCCATCCAAAAACGGTTTTGAGTCCCCCCGTCCTGAAGGCCGGGGATTCCTCGATACGGTTTTGGGGAGCCTTCGGCTCCCGGTGTTGCTTTGTCTCGCTTGACTCCGCCATAAATGGCGGAGATTGCGCGAGACCCGTGTTCAA
>JAITMK010000018.1 GCA_031277415.1 Azoarcus sp. | reverse complement strand
CGAGATGGAAACTCTGAAACACGAAACCAATGCGGTTGCGCCGCACGGCAGCCTGTTCGTCAGGGGAAAGCGTGGTGACATCACGTCCTTCGAGCCGGTAATGCCCGGCGTTCGGCCGGTCGAGCAGGCCGAGAAGGTTGAGCAGGGTGGATTTCCCCGAACCCGACGGTCCCATGATCGCGACGTATTCGCCTGAATCGATGCTTGCCGATACTGAGGAAAGCGCCCGTACCGTCGTTTCGCCAAGTTGGAAGGTGCGTGTGATGTTTTCGAGTTCGATCTGGGCCATGACAAGAGAGTGCCATCACGGAAGAAATACGGTCATGTCGTTGCCGTTACCTGGAGTTCGTTCCGGAGACGCGCGCTCGTACACCCGGAAGCAGGCCCGGGAGATGGAGTGAGGTAATCACACGCTCACCGGCCTCGATGCCGGAAAGAATCTCGGTTTGCTGCCAATTGCCGATGCCGGTTTGAACCGCGCGCTCGGAAACGATGCCTTTCTCGCCGAGTATCAGTGCCTTGTTGCCCTCACGCAATGCGGCGGCGGGGATGAGCAGGGCGCTGTCGCGGGAGGCGAGGACGATTTCAACGTCGACGCTGTAACCGACGAGCAGCCCTTTCGCCTCTTCCGGGTTGACGAAGTCGATATCGACATCCACCGTGCGCGCCTGTTTTTCCAGGGTGGTGATATAGGGCGCGACCCGGCGCACGCGCCCGTCGAAACGTTTGTTGCGGATGGCTTCGACACTGATGCGTACCGGCTGTCCGGGCTGTATCTTTGGGGCATCGACCTCATCCATCGGGGCCTTGACATACAGGCAGGAGTCATCGATCAGTTCGATGGCTGGCGGTATAGCGACTCCGGTGGGGGAAGGGGTGGAAATTTCGCCCAATTCTCCGTTGATCCTGGCAATGGTTCCGTTGAAGGGGGCGATGATGACGGTGCGGTCGAGATCGGTGATGATGGATTCGAGCTGGCGTCTGACGGTTTCGACTTCGGCCTCGGCGCTGGCGCAGGCGGCATTGCGAAAATCCGCCTCGGTGCGGGCCTTTTCAGCGGTAGCCGGAGAGGCGAATTTGTCCTTGACCAGTTCTTCCTGACGGGCGGCATCTTTTTCCGCCTGTCTGGCAAAAGCACAGGCTTCACGGTAGCGCTGAGTGGCGCTGAGCTGGCGCGCTTTCATGACAGATTCCTGCGCACGCAGATCGCCTTGCCACAGGCGCATCAGCACTTGCCCTGCCTCGACGCGGTCGCCTTCCGCGACACCGAGGTAATCGATGCGTCCGCCGGTGATGGTGGATAGTTTCGTGCGCTGACAGGCTTCGACTGTACCGGCGCGGGTGTTGATGACGGTCGACTCGATTTTGTTGCGCGCTGCCGTATGGATGCTGACTTCCAGCGGCTTGGGGCGGGAAAACATCCAAATCGCCGTAATGAACGCGATGAAGGCCACGGCGGCATAAACGCTCCACAAGGGCAGGAACCGGAATATGTTGAATAGCCGGGGCATGTTGATTATTTGGCGGAGCGAGTTAAGCATAGTAGTCATCGGGAGAGGATGTTATCTTTTTTTAAATGTAAATACACCTGTCGTAGATACTTTTTTTCTCCAGCCTGATTTTGCCCACGAATCCTTGAGTAAAACCGTGCGGTTAAATGCCAGCCCCTCTCCCCCAGCCCCTCTCCCGCTTGCGGGAGAGGGGAGTTTTCAAACTGATACATTGATAAACCCGGATAAGATTTCAGTCCGGAGCGCAACGGCTGTTATAAAGCGTAGCGGCTGCTATAATTCGGCGTTTATATCTTTTCCGGAGTAATAACGTGCTGATTTCCAACGCTTATGCTCAACAAACCGCCGGTCAGGCGCCGCCAGGCGGCGGTCTGGCCAGTTTCCTGCCTCTGATTCTGATGTTCGTGGTGCTGTATTTCCTGATGATCCGTCCTCAGATGAAACGCGCCAAGGAACACAGGTCCATGGTCGATGCCCTCTCCAAGGGGGATGAAGTCATTACCGGCGGCGGTATCGCAGGTAAGGTCACGGATGTCGGCGACAATTTCGTCCAAGTCGAAATCGCTGCCAATACCGTGGTTGCCATACAAAAACAAACCATTACCGCCGTGCTGCCAAAAGGGACGCTGAAAGCCCTTTAATCCTCTCCTGCTCCGGGTGGCCTGCCACCCGGAGAGCAGTACGCCATCTTTCCGTAAAACTGTCGACCATGAACCGTTATCCCCTCTGGAAAAATATCCTCATCATCGCCGTGCTGTTTTGGGGATTGCTCTATACCTTGCCGAATTTCTTCGGCGAAGCGCACATCGTACAGATTTCAAGCGCTAAACCCGCGCTGAAAATCGACCCGGATGCCGACAGCGCGCGCATTGACCGCGCGCTCGAGGCAGCCAATGCCACTCGTGCGCCCGGGGCAGAAAAAATCGAACACAAGGGCATCTCTTTCGACGCCACTGGAATACGGGTGCGTTTCGCCAAAATTGATGATCAATCGCGCGCCAAGGAAATTATCGAGAACGAATTCAATCCCGACAAGCAGGACCCTTCCTACATCGTGGCAGTAAACCTGCTGCCGAATTCACCCCAGTGGCTCACAACGATTCGCGCCCTGCCGATGTATCTGGGGCTGGATTTGCGCGGCGGCGTGCATTTTCTGCTTAAAGTCGATATGCCCGGCGCGATTTCCCGCCGGATGGAAGCCATCGCCGGTGAGCTGCGCGTCCAGTTGCGCGACAAAGATGTGCGCGCGAGAGTCACCCGCGAAGGCGACATTGTGATGGTCCACATCCTCGATGCCGCAAAGCGTGCCACTGCCCGCTCAGTGATCCTGTCTTCCAACAACGAACTGCAACTGGCCGAGCGCGACATGGGCAGCGGCGATTTCCGGTTCATCGTCAGCCTGGAGGAGTCGGCTAAAAAAACCATCCAGGAATTCGCCATTACGCAGAACATCAACACACTGCACAATCGCATCAACGAACTGGGCGTGGCCGAGCCCGTAATCCAGCGACAGGGAGCGGAGCGCATCGTCGTGCAATTGCCGGGGGTTCAGGATGTTACCACGGCCAAGGAAATCCTGGGCCGTACCGCCACGCTCGAATTGCGCATGGTCGAAGGCAAACCGGGTAATGAGCGGTCCTTCGCGGTTGCAGCAGGCCGTGAGCCTCCTCCTCGTGGCACGGAACTGCACTTCGAGCGCCGCCACAGCCGCGCTCAGACGGCGGAAGACGTGGACGACATGGGGCTTCCCATGCTGCTTCGCGAGGAGGTCGAACTCACCGGAGAAAACCTCACCGACGCACGGGCCGGTTTCGATGAAAACAATCAGCCGGCGGTACACCTCACACTGGATGGTGCAGGCTCGCGTAAATTCCGCGAACTCACCCGCCACAACATCGGCAACCACATGGCCATCCTGTTGGTCGAAAAAGACAAGGACGGAAAAGATAAGGCCGAAATCGTGACTGCCCCGGTCATTCGCGACGAAATTGGCGGCGGGCGCGTACAGATCTCCGGCAGCATGACCTCCTCCGAAGCCAACAAAACGGCCCTGCTGTTACGCGCAGGAGCACTGGCCACGTCGATGGAAATCATCGAAGAGCGCACCGTCGGCCCAAGCAGCGGAGCCGAAAACATCAAGAAGGGCAAAGAATCGACGCTCGGGGGCTTTATCGCCATCGTCGTGTTCATGAGCGTGTATTACATGTTTTTCGGGCTGGTTTCCTCCATCGCGCTCAGTTGCAACCTGCTGTTGCTGGTGGCACTGCTCTCACTGCTGCAGGCAACCCTGACCTTGCCGGGCATTGCCGCGATGGCGCTCACCCTGGGCATGGCCATCGACTCCAACGTGCTCATCAACGAGCGCATCCGCGAAGAACTGCGAAACGGCTATACCCCGCAGGCAGCCATTTCTGCGGGCTATGAACGCGCCTGGAGCACCATTCTCGACTCCAACGTCACCACCCTGATCGTGGCTTTCGCGTTGTTGATCTTCGGTTCCGGCCCGATCCGGGGTTTCGCCGTGGTGCATTGCCTCGGCATCCTCACCTCGATGTTCAGCGCCATCCTCGTTTCCCGGATGATCATCAACTTCATCTATGGCCGCCGTCGCAAACTCGACAAGCTCTCCATCGGCCAGATATGGAAACCGGACGCTAACTGATATCGACACGACAAGGAATACCCCGTCATGGAATTTTTTCGTATCAAAAAAGACATTCCGTTCATGCGCTACGCGCTGGTCTTCAACGTCATTTCGTTGTTGACCTTCGTCGTAGCGGTGTTCTTTCTCGCCTCTCGTGGCCTGAACTTTTCGCTCGAATTCACAGGTGGCACGTCTATCGAAGTCAAATACGACGAAACCGTCTCGCTCGACCCCATACGTCAGGCCCTTGCCAATGACGGTTATCCCGATGCCCAGGTGCAACACTATGGCAACACCCGTGAAGTCCTGATCCGCCTGCAAAACCGTGATGACGTCGATTCCTCCAAAGTGGGAGACCAGGTAAAGGAGACGCTCAAAAGAATCAAGGGGCCGAAAGCTGACGTGCAACAGGTTGATTACTTTGGCCCGCAGATCGGCAAGGAACTCGCCAGCGATGGCGCAATGGCTTTGCTGGTGGCTGTCCTCGGTATCATGCTTTATCTCGCGCTACGCTTTGAATGGCGTTTCGGTGCCTCGACCGTCATCGCCAATTTGCACGACGTCGTCATCATCCTTGGCTTTTTCGCCTTTTTCCAGTGGGAATTCTCACTGTCCGTATTGGCGGCGGTGCTGGCGGTGATGGGCTACTCCGTCAACGAAGCCGTCATCGTGTTCGACCGCGTGCGCGAAACCTTCCGCAAGCGGCGCGACCTGAAAACGCCCGAAGTCATCAACCATTCCATTACCAGCATCATTTCCCGCACCGTCATCACCCACGGTTCCACGCAGATGATGGTGCTCTCCATGCTGTTCTTTGGCGGAGAAAACCTCCACTACTTTGCGCTCGCGCTGACCATCGGCATCTGCTTCGGCATCTACTCCTCCGTGTTCGTCGCCAGCCCGCTTGCGATGTGGCTCGGCGTGTCGCGCGAACAGTTCGCCAGGGTAAAGCCTCAAAAACAGGAAGCGGTGGTGTGATTTTCGTATTGTGTGGAACGTTCCCCGCTTGAACCTATATACAGACCGCATCGGCACAGTACAATTATCCTTTCCCGTTGACGGGAGAAGGGTTGGAGTGATTTCGATTCAAACGGATACATACCTTGGGGAACATCTGCATTACCCTATTTTTACGCCTCCTGTCATCTTGCGCGCAGAATGACGGGAGGGGGTTTGCAGAGAATCCTTGGATTCACGCTTATCAAGGGAATGACGAGGAAAATGCTTGAAGATGCGTCATCCCCTTGTCATGCGGGGGTCCTTGTATCGGATTAAACAAAACTGCTCCAGTTTCAGCAAAAGTAGATGCTTCAAACGGTCAATGAAAAACGTTCTTATCGTTTCTTACTCTCAAAGCGGCCAGCTTGCCGACATCGTCGCGGCTTTGGCACGTCCGCTGGAAACGGAAGAAATCAGGATTCATCACGAAGTGCTGCGGCCTGAACCGGCTTTTCCTTTTCCCTGGCCGTTTTTCGCTTTTCTCGACGCTTTCCCGGAATCGGTGCGTCTCGACCCGCGTCCCAACAGGCCCCTTTCGATCCCGGACGATACGGCATTCGACCTGGTCATTCTCGCCTGGACGGTCTGGTATCTCTCACCCTCGCAACCCATAACCGCATTTTTGCAAAGCGCCGAGGGTAAACGCCTGCTTGCCGGAAAACCGGTTGTCAGTCTGGTGGCCTGCCGAAATATGTGGTGCTGCGCGTTCGACACGCTCAAAACGCTTGTTACGCAAGCGGGAGGACAACTCGTCGATCACGCAGCACTGATCGACGAATCCCCTGCGTTCGCGTCTTTCATCACCACGCCGCGCTGGATGTTGACCGGCCGACGCGACCGCTTTCTCGGCTTGCCGCCCGCCGGAATCAACACCCGGCAAACGAAAAGCGTTACAAGATTCGGCACGGCGCTGGCGGAGGCGCTGGCCCGCGACGAAGAAAAATGCGGGCAGCCCATGTTGAGCGGTCTGCGCGCCGTCAGCATCACCCCCCATCTGGTCATGTCCGAACGCACCGGCCTGCGCGCCTTCCGGGTATGGTCGGGAATCGTCCGGCTTTGCGGGCGTGCCGGGCAATGGCGGCGGATTCCGGCGCTCATGCTGTTCGCGCTTTATCTCATTATCATCATCCTCACTGTCGTACCGCTTCATATGGCCCTGCAACGTTTGATCGCGCCGCTGCTTGCCCGCCGCGCCGCAGCGATCATCCGTCACTACGAACAACCTTCCGGCGCGGACGGCGCGCGCATGGCCCATGAGTAACGCCTTCATTACTGCTACGGCAGCCGCTCTGCCCAACGCGCCGGTCGATAATGAATCCATCGAAACCGTGCTCGGCCAAATCGGAGGCAAACCTTCACGCGCCCGTGCCATCGTCCTGCGCCAGAATGGAATCAAAAGCCGTTATTACGCAATCGATCCGGCAAGCGGGTTGCCCACACATACCAACGCAAGCCTTACCGCAGAGGCGATTCGCTCGCTTGCGCAAGAGTGCGATTTTGCGCTCAACAGCCTTCGATGCCTCGTCACCGGAACATCCCTTCCCGATCAGATCATGCCCAGCCACGGCGTCATGGTTCATGGCGAACTGGGCAATCCTGCCTGCGAGGTCGTTTCAACCGCCGGGATCTGCCTGTCGGGCCTTGCCTCTCTCAAATACGCCTGGTTAGCAGTAAAAGGAAAGGATGCGGAAAACGCGGTGGCCACAGGTTCCGAACTGTCATCCGTGATTTTGCGGGCAGACCATTTCTCTGTGGAAAACGCCGCCCGTGTTGCGGCGCTCTCCGCGCATCCGGGCATCGCTTTCGAGAAAGATTTCCTGCGCTGGATGCTCTCCGACGGCGCGGGCGCTTTTCTCATCGAGCCTTGTCCTCGCGCGGGACAAGTCAATCTGCGCATCGACTGGATCGAACTTTCTTCCGCAGCCCATCGATTACCCGTGTGCATGTATGCAGGGGGAGAACGCAATTCCGGCGGCGCACTCACCGGCTGGGCACAATTTCCGTCCAGTCAATGGGCGGAAAAATCCATCTTCGCCCTCAAACAGGATGTAAAACTGCTGGATCGCCACATCATCGAAGCAACCCTGGAAACCCCTCTGGCCTCGCTCGTTGCGCGACACAAGCTCAAGCTGGAAGAAATCGACTGGTTTTTACCGCATATGTCCTCGCATTACTTCCGCCAGCCCATTGCCGACGCGCTGGAGCGGATCGGCTCGCCCATTGCGTCCGAACGCTGGTTTACGAACCTGGAAACAAAAGGCAACACGGGCTCGGCATCGATTTACATCATGATTGACGAATTGCGCCGCAGCAATCGTCTTGCGCCGGGCGAGCGCCTGCTGTGCTTCGTGCCGGAAAGCGGGCGGTTTTCGAGCGGATTCATGCATCTGACGGTGGTTTGAGGCAAATGGCATGGAAGCTGCTGACGTTCCCCAGGAAAATAGCGCCACGTATGGTGGTCATCTCAAAGCCGTATATGCCCGTTCCGGCGACGGCCGACTCGGACTCACGCAAACGTGCGGATGGGAAGCTGAGGAAACCGTCACCCGGCAGGCGGTACAGATGTTCGAAGACCTGGCCGCTGCCGCGCTCGAACGAGCACGCGCCGGGCAAAGTTCGCCGCTCGAAATCCATATGTATCGCGCCCGCATGGACATCGCCCTGCTCGCGCAGGCCAGCGGATTTTGGCGCTGGCAGGTGCGCCGCCACATCCGCCCGGCAGTGTTTGCCCGCCTTTCAAAGGCACACCGGGCGCGTTACGCGCAAGCCCTGGGCATCGATCCCGATCAGTTAGACACGGTTGACTGAAATGACAAACTTTGTCCACCAACAGGCATCCCACTGCGAAAGCGGAGTAATGAGCGCCATCGTGCGCCATTGCGGCCTGCCGTTTTCCGAACCAATGGCTTTTGGGTTGTCTTCGGCGCTGACTTTCGCTTTCTTTCCCTTCATCAAACTCTCCGGGCTGCCATTGGTCTCTTACCGGATGCCGCCCAAAACAATCATTCGCGGCCTGCAAAAACCGCTTCGGTTTTCGATGCGTACCGAAACGTTTCGCCGCCCCGAAGACGGCGCGGCACGGCTCAATAAGTTGCTCGATGCCGGGCAACTCGTGGGGTTGCAGGTTTCCGTGTTCTGGTTGCCGTTCATGCCACCGGATTTTCGTTTTCATTTCAATGCCCATAACCTGCTTGCCTATGGGCGCGACGAAACAAGCGGAGACTACCTGCTCTCCGATCCCGTGCTGGAAATGCCTGTGCGCTGCTCGCCTGCCGATCTGGCGAAAGCGCGTTTCGCCCGCGGCCTGCTCGCGCCAAAAGGGTTGTTGTACTACCCAGACCGCGCGCCGCAGGAACCGGCATGGGAACGGGTCATCCCCGCCGCCATCAAAAAAACCGCACGGAACATGCTCCGCCCCCCGTTGCCGTTCATCGGCGTCAAGGGGATTGCGCGGATCGCGCGCGCGTTTGAACGTCTGCCTGCCGCCACCGCTCCGCAAGCCGCCAAACTCTACATTGGCCATCTGGTACGCATGCAGGAAGAAATCGGGACGGGCGGAGGGGGCTTTCGCTTCATGTACGCAGCCTTTCTCGAAGAAGCCGCTACACTCACCGCCCGCCCGGCTCTTGCCGAACTGGCTGTGCGATTGATCGAAATCGGCGACCTCTGGCGCGAATTTGCACTCGCCGCCGCGCGCATGATCCGGGACCGCGACCCGCTCGACCCCGGTCACCTCGCAGTTTTGCTGCGCGCGCAGGCAGAACATGAAAAAGCATTCTTTACTTCGCTCTATAAAGCCGTGCGCTCTTCATGATCCGCCTCGAAAATCTTCGCTATCGTTATCGCCCTGAAATTCCCCCGGCGCTCGACAGCGTTTCGATCAGCATCACGCGCGGCAGCATCCACGGACTGCTCGGCCCAAATGGCGCAGGTAAAACCACACTGATTTCGCTGCTGGCAGGCCTGCTGACGCACCGGGAAGGCCGTATCACCATCGACGGCGAATCGCTCGATGGCTGGCGGGCCGCGCACCCCAATGCCATTGCGCAGGTTCCGCAGGACTACGCCTTCTACCCGATGCTGACCGTGACCGAAAATCTCGCGTTTTTCGCTGGCGTACAGGGGATACCCCGCCGGGAGCAGCAGCATCGGTGTGACAGGGCGCTGGCTTTTTCCCGCCTCGAAACCGTCGCCGGGCGCCGTGCGGGAGAACTCTCCGGCGGCCTGCGGCGGCGTCTGAATCTGGCAATCGGCCTCACCGGTGAACCGGAAATTCTTTTGCTCGACGAGCCGACCGCAGGCGTCGACTCATCATCACGCCTCTTTCTGCTTGAAGCCGTCCGGCAGTATGCTGCGGCCGGACGCACCGTGCTCTACACCAGTCACTACATGGAAGAAGTAGAGGCAGTGTGTTCCGATGTCTCGATCATCGACCACGGCAAAGTGCTGCTGGCAGGGCCGGTTACGGAAGTCAAGCGAGGCAGGACACTGGAGCAGGTTTTCATGGAACTGACCGGCCATTCGCTACGAGACTGAACCCGACAAGGAGAACCCAACTGTTCATCCGGCTTACCGCTTTATGGAAAAAAGAATGGCTGGCGCTCACGCGCGACCGGCACGGACTTGCCGCGCTCTTCATCATGCCTGCGATCTTTATTCTGATCATGTCGCTCGCGCTGGCGGATTCGCTTTCCGGACAGAAAGAAGCCTCTCTTGCCTATGCGGTACTGGACTTCGACGGCACTCCGCTTTCCCGGGCATTCGACTCTCAATTGGGCAACCTCGATCTGCTCAATAAATCCGCCCCCCCTTCCAGCGAGGCGGATGCCCGTCTTCAGGTGCGAGACCAAAAAACCGCCTTCGTCATCGTTATTCCACAAGGATTCGCCAACCAAATTGGCTCGAATCAACCACCCGAACTGCGCTTGCTGATCGATCCAGCCGTTCCGGGCATGGTGCGCAACGGTTTTCGCCAGCATGTCGAAGCGGCAGCCACCCGTGTCTGGTTGACGCAGATTCTCGAACATCTCAGGCAACGCATGATGCTGCCGGTCGCGGAACCCGCCGGAGCGCCAGAAATTTCAATTGAATCCGTCAGTAACAATGACACTGCCGCTGCTGCGCCGCCTTCCTCCGTGCAGCAAAGTGTCCCGGCCTGGCTCATTTTTTCGATGTTTTTTGTCGTCATCCCGATTTCGGCTGTCTTCATCGGCGAGCGGCAGTGCGGAACCCTGCAACGGCTTCGTGCCCAGCGTGTCCCCTTCAGTCTCGTGCTGGCGGGAAAATTCGTGCCTTTCGTGCTTGTCAACCAAATGCAGGCAGTGGTCATGGTTGCCATTGGCCGCTGGCTCGTGCCGCTATGCGGCGGCGAGGCGTTGACTCTTCCCGGCAATGCGGCAGCACTCATGGCCCTGTCGATGTTGAGTCTGGCCGTCAGTGTAGCGGCGGTCGGCTGGGCGCTTCTCATCGCCAGCTTTGCGCGCAGCAGTGAGCAGGCCACCATCCTCGGCGGCGTCGGCAACATCCTGATGGGCGCCATCGGCGGCATCATGGTTCCCCGCTACGTAATGCCCGCCGCGATGCAAACCTGGACACATATCTCGCCAATGGATTGGGCGCTCGAAGGTTTCCATGAAGTCATGCTGCGCCAGGGCGGGTTTACCGACATTCTGCCCGCCATCTGCTCACTGGTATGCTTCGGTCTGGCCGCGCTTGCCGCAGCCGCTTTTCTCAACCATCGCGCAACGAACACATGAACGACCTGAAACTCTCCCTCAAAACTCTGATCGTTCAGACCTGCGACAAGGATTGTGACCCCGCTTCCATCGGCGACGACGAAGTTCTCTTCGGCGAGAATACACGGCTTGCGCTCGATTCGCTCGATGCCTTGCAATTGTCGATGGCACTACAGAAAAAGTTCGGCATCCGGCTCACCGACAGCAAGGAAACCCGCCAAATCTTCGCCAGCGTTGCCCATCTCGCCGCATGGCTGGAAAAACAGGGCTGCGGGTTTGCATGAACGCGGCCCGTCCCGTCTACATCAAGCACATCGCCCATGTTTCGGCTCTTGGGCTTTCTGCCGCCGAAGCAACCGAATCGTTGCTCGCGGGCAAAAAAAACCTTTCTGAATACCAACTGCTCGGCGAATCCTGGCCCTGGTTCGCCCTGCCTCTTGCGGAAGAAAACTGGACAGCCCGCACCCGGCACGCGCTCGGCCTGCTCGTTGCCGAACTCGCCGCCGGAACCCCCAAAGGTTCGCTCGATGGCTTTCCCCGCTTCATCGGATCCTCCGCAAACGGAATGGGTGAAATCGAAACCATTTTCCGTACCGCCGGACCAGATGCCCCGTTCAGCGACGACGCCGCCATTCTCGACAGAGAAATTCAACTCGCCTTTGGCAGCAAGGTCGCGTCATGGATATTTTCCACCGCCTGCACTTCCGGCATGGCCGCGCTTGAAGCCGCTTTTACCCTGATTGCCCAGGGCGAAATCGACGAAGCCCTCGTGCTCGGCATCGACTTCGGCTGCAACACGACACTCGCAGGCTTTGCCAGCCTCGGTCTGCTCGCACGTACCGGCAACGGCCTGATTCTCGGCGAAGCCGCCGCCGGCCTGCTTCTCACCGCCCAACCCGGCCCCGGTTGGCGAATCGCCGCGTGTCGGCTCTGCATCGACGGATACTCGCCCACCATGCCGACCCCGGACGGACGGGTCATCGCCGACAACATCGCCGCCGCACTCGACCAAGCCAAATTCCCCGCACACACTATCGATCTCGTCAAACCGCATCGCAGCGGTTTGCCCGGTATCGACGAGGCCGAAAACGCCGCGCTCGATCTCGTTTTCACTTCCCGGCGGCCAGCGGAAATCAGCTTTAAACACCAGATGGGGCACACGCTGGGAGCCTGTGGCCCCGCCGAGATCACTACCCTGCTGGCCCTGCTTGGCACACCCGCCTGGCAGGCGCGCCAACCGCATCGGCTACTGTTCAACTTTGTCGGTTTTGGCGGCAGTACCGCCGCCCTGGTTACCGAACGTAGCCCTGCGCCGGAAGCTTGCTCATGAGCACACCACTGACCAGTTCCATGCGCGAAGATCGCTTCGATTCGGCCACCCTTTCCAGCCTCGCGCGCCAACACGCCAGCGTACCGTTACGCCGCGCCGGGCCGTTGGTCGAGCTTGTCATCGTCGGACTGGCTCTAACGCTCGACAACCAGCCCGACATGCCAACCGTGGTGCTATATGGTTCGCGCACAGGCGTCGTCGCCACCGGAATCCGTCTCGTTTCCTGCATCGAAATCGCCCGCGAACCGGTATATCCGTTCGATTTTCTCGCCTCACAGCCCATCGTTGCCGCCATTGCCCTGCAAAAGAGTTTCCCCTGCATCGAAAATGTGCTCTACCAGCCCTGGCACGACGATGTATCAATTCACTGGCAACGGATGAAAACACTTGCCTCCGCCTGGCTACACGCCGGACGTTGCGCGCGCGTCATCTGCGGACAGGTCGAACCGGACGAGTCGGACAAAGGCGAACACATCGGCCGCTGGCAGATGTTGCACCTTTAAGGTGGCTTTGTTTAGGGAAAGCCTGCAAAACCCATCCTGTCATTGCAGCGCACCGCGAAGCGAAGTCGCAGAATCCAGACGTTGCATGGATCCTGCGGTATCAAGCAGGATGACAAGCGGCGGGTAATAGGGTAATGCAGAGTTTCCTTAGAGCGACCTTGCAATCAGCCCATCCAACTCTCAATCAAGCACGACCGGCTCATAATATTTGCATGGGATATTGCAAAGCGTAGGTTTTCTGCTTTTCTCTTTTGTCTGACAAACATCCGTTTTTTGGACACTAGCAGGTTGCTCAAAAAGTCAGAAGCAGTGGGAAAGCCTACGGTTACAAGGCCAAAAACGCCCGAAAACAAGCTTGTAAAGTTGTTTTCAGGCAAATTCCAGGCTGTTTTGTGGAAACCAAACATCTGCAAAATAGTTTTTGAGCAACCTGCTAGAGCGTTTTAGATTTGAGTGTTTAAGATCGTAGGTTGAGTGTAGGTTGGGTTGAGCTTCGCGAAACCCAACGTTTTTGTGGTCGGTTGGATGTTGGGATTCGCTTCGCTCGTCCCAACCTACAGTATGTACGCATTTGAATCAAAACTGCTCTATCCTC
>JAITMK010000014.1 GCA_031277415.1 Azoarcus sp. | reverse complement strand
GACTCCCTCCGTCACGCCTACGGCGTGCCACCTCCCTCGGGAGGGAGGCTATAGAGTCAGCGCGCCTGCGGCGCGGCGAATGGAACGATCCCCGGATGGCGCTTCGCTTGTCCGGGCTGCGCGGGCTCGGGTCGATCCGGCACGTTTGCGTCCACTCGGTCAGGCTGTCTTCCGCTTCGGTGGCATCTGCCCGGTGGAAGCGCACCGTGCCCTGGCTCGCCTGCGGTAAATCCCAGGGGGCGTCGAAGGCGAACAACCGGCAGACCGGCACCTCTCCGTGTCGTGCTCGAAGAAGTAGGCAATCCCCTCCTCGAAGAGTAGCCGTTCGATGAATGCGAGGTCATTTTCACGGTACTGAAGGCAGTGGGGGCGGAGGGGGTACAGGTGGAGGATCACCTCGATACGCAAACGACACGAAAAACGGCGGGCGCGGCTTGTCGTACCGCACACCTGTTGCCTTCTCACAGAACTGTTCAACCCGGATGTAGTCCTCATCTTTCCGGACACTGCTTGGATCAAGCATCCTCCATTCTTCAGGAAAGGCGTAGATAAGCGACTGCATTACGTACAGGCGTATTGATCGCTTCTCAAGGCTCGTATCTATGATGATGGGCGATCTCATGTACTTGCAGACGGCTTGTAGGCTACGTTGCGTGCCGATCCGGGTAAGTTGGTCAAAGGATGACAACAGACCGTCCACGTCGCCTGCCTCTTCTTTCTGCTCGGCATCAGCAATGTATTCGTCTTCGATTTTGGTGTCGCCCAAGGCTGCGCGGGCGATTCGCATCGATTCCCAATTTGAACCGCTGGGACTTTTCCACTTAGGCAACCGGGACAGACGGTCGACCTCTTCCCAAGCACCCTTGGGCTTGGCTTTTGCGATGAGGAGAAGGTCAATTACTTCCGATCCATCCTTCAATGCTTGCAGGAAGACGTCCTCATAGTGGGACAGGGTAGATGTGGATGCATAATTGCGCAGGAGTTGCATCGCATCACCTCTGGCTGAGTCCAGCTTGGCAAAACCGGGGCCGACCATCAAGTCAATGACTTCCGGAGTACGCAGTTCATAAGCGCGGTGGTTGAGCCGTGCAATATCCTCAAGAAGGCGGATGATATTTCTACGCACATTCTGGTTGTCCGTGAGCAACGCTTCGCCAAGTACCTTCAGGGCTTGAGGATCGGGCTGGGTACCGGCCATCAGGTTCGGAAGATATTGCCTGTCGTAATACTCTCCACCCTGCCGGAAGAATTCGATGAAATCTTGCGCGTTTTTCAACACGGGTTTTTGTGTCGTCTGCATGGTTTGCCCCTTCGTTTGATCTGCAATGGCCGGGGGGCAAGCTACAGCCAGCATAATGACAGTTAGGGCAGTACGAACTAGAAGTTTTATCATTGAAGCTTATCAATCAACGGGTGGCCTGAATCTGGATGTGAAAAACCGTGGACGTGGGATGCCGCCGTATTTGGCGCCTACTTTCTTCGTGCAAAACGCCTCTACCTGCGTGAACTCCTCACCGTCCTTAGTCGTCCTCAGTGAAAGCAGATCCGCATCTTCCGGGAAGGCGTAGAGCAGCGCTTTTGCCACTTCGTAGGGCATCGATGTCTCCCACGAGCTATGCACAACAACCAACGGCGACCTCATGCGCTGGCAGACGGCGCGCAAGCTGCGCTGTGTGCCGATATAGACGAGCGGTTTAAAGGCTTTAACCAAACCCTTCGCGTCGCCCGCATCTTCTTTCTGCTTGGCATCGTCAATGTATTTGTCCTCGATTTCTGTGTCGCCCAGGGCCGCACGGGCGATTCGTATACCTGGATCATCCTTCCGTTCAGGTAGCCGAGACAGGCGATCCACCTCTTTCCAGGCTCCTCTGGGTTTGGCTTTGGCAATGAGGAGAAAAGAGATTCTCTCTGGGTTTTCCTTCAATTCCTTTAGAAAGACATCCCCATAGCGGGACAGGGTGGCCGTAGACGCACGCTCGCTCAACAGACCCATCGCATCACTTCTGGCCGCGTCCAGTTTGGCAAAGCCGGGGCCAATCATCAAATCGATGACTTCCGGTGTGCGGAGTTCATATTTTGGGTATTCGAGATTTCCAATATCCTTCAATAGGGCGATGATTTTTCTACGCACATCCCGAGTGTCCGTTGCCAGCGCCTCGCCCAGCACCCTCATAGCCTCCGGGTCAGGCCGGTTATCGGTCATCAGGTTCGGAAGATATTGTTTGTCGTAATACTTTCCGCCCTCCCGGAAGAATTCGATGAAATCTTGCGCGTTTTTCAACACGGGTTTTTGTGTCGTCTGCATGGTTTGCCCCTTCGTTTGATCTGCAATGGCCGGGGGGCAGTGCATCGTCAAGACGATGAGTGCGAGGAAAGCGTGGATGAGGGGCTGTTTCATTAGAGCGGTTTCGATTTAAACGGATACTTCCTGGATTCCCGTCTTCGCGGGAATGACAGGAAAATTTCGCGAAAATGACGGAGAATTTTCGCGGGAATGACGGGAAATCTTCGCTGGAATGACGTGAAAAACAACCAGAAATGCGTCATCCCCGCGTAGGCGGGGATCCAGAACATCCGGGCAAACCGGTTCATGTTGTGTGCACGACTAAACAAAAACCACTCCAGTCCAGTATTAAAAAGTTTTCCCATTTTTTTCCTGCTCTACCGGATTATTTGATGATGGAGAAAAACTGGCCGCAATACTTCTTCCCGTCGACCCAGGGGAAGTTCAGACAGGGAAGATCATAATCAGATATTCGAGCCGGTTCATGTCACTGTAACGCCCGATCCAACGCAATGGCGGCGGCGGCGGTCAATGCCTGCAATTCCGGTTCATCCATGACGTAGGGAGGCATGAAATATACCGTGTTGCCGATTGGGCGCAGCAATGCGCCCTCTTCCAGTGCAGCCGTGAAAAACCGCCGGGAAAAATCGTCTGACGCGCCTTCCACGTCGAAGGCTGCGATCATGCCGCGCTGGCGCAGGTGGCGCACTGCCGCATGACTGGAAAACGCTTCTTCCAACAAGCGCCCCAACAACGCCGCGCGCTTGCGGTTGACTGCCAGCACATCATCTTCTTCAAAAATATCCAGTGTCGCCAACGCCGCGCGGCAGGCCAATGGGTTGCCCGTGTAGGAATGCGAATGCAGGAAGCCCCTGCGCGTATCGGAGTCGTAGAAGGCGCGAAAAATCTCCTCGTGGCACAACACTACGGACAGCGGCAGGTAGCCGCCGGAAATTCCCTTGGAAAGACAGAGCAAGTCCGGGCGAATCCCCGCCTGTTCATGCGCGAAAAACGTGCCCGTGCGTCCACAGCCCACTGCGATTTCATCGCAGATCAAATGCACCTGGTAACGGTCGCACAACATGCGAGCCAGCCGCAGGTACTCCGGGTCGTACATCACCATCCCGGCGGCGCCCTGCACCAGCGGTTCCAGAATGAGGGCCGCGATGCGTTCGTTCTCCGCTTCCAGCCGGGCTTCCAGCGCGTCGGCGGCACGGCGCGCCACATCGGCGGCGCTTTCTCCCGGCGCGGCACGGCGCGCGTCCGGCGAAGGCACTGTGGCCGCCTGCCGCACCAGCGGCGCGTAGGCGTCCCTGAACAGGGGTACATCCGTCACGGCCAGCGCCCCTACGGTTTCCCCGTGATAGCCGCCTTCCAGACACAGGAAGCGATCCTTTTGGGGGAATCCCCGGTTGCGCCACATGTGAACACTCATCTTCAGCGCAATTTCCGTGGCCGAAGCCCCGTCCGACGCATAAAAGGCGTGCCCCAACGCGCCTGCGGTGAGTGCCGACAGCCGTTCGGAAAGTTCCACGACCGGGGGATGCGTAAAGCCGGCGAGCAGCACGTGTTCAAGCCGTTCGAGTTGGTCGCGCAGTGCCGCGTTGATGCGCGGATGGCAATGCCCGAACAGATTCACCCACCATGAACTGATGCCGTCCAGCAGCCGTCTGCCATCTTCCGTGACAAGCCACGGCCCTTCGCCTCCGACCACCGGCGTGAGCGGTAGCGTTTCGTGGTGTTTCATCTGGGTGCACGGATGCCAGACGGCGGCAAGCGAGCGTTGTAGAAGCGAGGTCGGCATTTGTTTCAACTTGCCGGTGACGTTACGTGGGCCGTGTCCGGTACCAGCGCCCCGTCCACCAGGCGCAGGACTCGCTCGCTGCGCCGCGCAAGCATTTCATCGTGGGTAACGATGACGAAACTCGTTGCCAGTTTCTCGTTGAGGTTCATCATCAAATCGAACACCGCTTCGGCAGTGTGGCGGTCGAGGTTGCCGGTAGGTTCGTCGGCAAGCACGCAGGCAGGATTCGTCACCAGGGCGCGGGCAATGGCGGTGCGCTGGCGCTCGCCGCCGGAAAGTTCGCCCGGAGTATGGTCGAGCCGGTGACCCAATCCGACTTCCTGCAACATGACCCTGGCGCGGGCATCGGCCTCGCTCTTGTTCATCCCCTGGATATAGAGCGGCATGGCAACGTTTTCCAGCGCAGTGAATTCGGGAAGCAGGTGATGGAACTGGTACACGAAACCCAGCGCCCTGTTGCGCAAGCGTCCGCGCGCAGCCTCGGGCATGGAAGTAAAACTCTTGCCGAGCAGGTTTACGCTCCCCTTGCTTGGCGTATCCAGCCCGCCAAGCAGGTGAAGCAACGTACTTTTGCCGGAACCGGACGCGCCGATGACCGCAAGCCGCTCTCCGCGTTTGATCTCGCAATTGATTCCTTTCAGCACCTGCACCGCGCTGGAACCTTCGCGGAAATGCCTGGACAGGCCCCGGCAACTCAATACCACCTCAGTCTTACTCAATGCCGCTTCGGTCTTACTCAATACCACTTTAGTCTTACTCATAGCGCAACGCCTCCGCCGGTTTCACGCAGGATGCCCGCCAACTCGGATAAATCGCGGCAATCAGGGTTAGCAGGAAAGAGACGGTCAGAATGGTGACAACGTCGCTCACCAGCACCTTCGAGGGCAGTTCGCTGATGAAATAAATGTTTTTGTCCCAGAGCGTCGTGCCGAAAAGGCGTTCGAGCTTCGGAATAACGACATCGAGATTGAGAGCAAGGCCCAACCCCCCTGCCACCCCTGCCGCCAGTCCGACCACCCCGATGATGGAACCCTGGACGATGAAAATCGTCATGATCGAAAGAGGCGAAGCGCCAAGAGTACGCAGAATGGCAATGTCGGCAGCCTTTTCCTGCACTGTCATGGTGAGGCTGGCAACGACGTTGAAGGCCGCCACGGCCACGATCAGGAACAGAAAAAGCATCATCATGGTTTTTTCCAGCGCCACGGCGCGAAAGAAATTGGCATGGATGCGCGTCCAGTCGCGCAGCATCAAGTTCGGCACGGTGATGATTCCGGCCAAATCGTGCGACACGGAAGGCGCAGCAAAGAGGTTTTCGAGCCGTAACCGCACTCCGCTGACGGCATCCCCCATCCGGTAGAGAACCTGGGCATCGGCCAGATGGATGAGCGCGAGGGCGGAATCGTATTGGATTACCCCGGCATCGAAAACACCGACGACCGTAAACTGGCGCACGCGCGGCATGACTGCCGCCGGTGTCACCATGCCTTGCGGCGCAATCAGGGTCAGTTTGCTGCCCGGTCTCGCATCCAGCGCCCGCGCCAGATCGCGCCCAAGGATGATGCCGAACTCTCCGGGCTGCAAGGCATCGAGCGAACCAGTCTTCATGTATCCGGCAAAGTTTGCCACCGTACCTTCCGGCCCGGGGAGAATGCCACGCACCTGCACACCGCGCACGGCATCGCCGAGCGCCAGCATCCCCTGCTCGTTTATGTAGGGAGCCGCTGCCGTGACTTCAGGATGCTGACTGACCTCCTCTGCGACCTGTTGCCAATTCAATACTCGCCCATTGCCTTCGACCGATTCCACCTCGATATGCGAAGCCACTCCCAGAGTGCGGTCACGCAGTTCTTCCTGGAATCCGTTCATCACCGAGAGCACGACGATGAGTGTCGTGATGCCCAGGGCAATACCGAGAATGGAAACCAATGAAATGAAAGAGACGAGGCGATTGCGCCCCTGGGCGCGTTTGCGCGAACGGGTATAGCGCAAACCTACAAAAAGTTCATAGAACATCGAGGATGGATATCGGGCTGTCAGATAAAGAGCGGATTCTAACCGTCCCGGGCAAGTATCTGTACCTTATGTGGTAAGGTTTTACATTTTTCGTGTTCAATTCTCTTAGCGGGAGTCCTTGCCGGATGAATAAAATCATCGTCCAAGCCATCGCACGTTTCACGGCAGTCATTGCTTCAGTATGTCTCCATACCTTTGCTCACGCGCAACCGGGCGACTCTCTCTCGGCAGCCGAGACCCGGTTTCTTGCAGCGCGCGATGCCGCGCGCGTCGGCAACCAGGACAAACTCGAAAGCCTCGCCAACCAGACGAGCGGGCATCCGCTCGACAGTTATATCCGCTACTGGCTGCTTTCCGGCAGCCTTGCGAAGGCATCTTCCATGCCCCGGGAGAGCGAACTGAATCAATTCATCTTGAACGAAACAGGCACCCTGCTTGCGGAACGTCTGCGCGCGGACTGGCTACGCCGAATGGCAAGAGACGGGGACTGGTCTTACTTTCTTCAGATTTACCCAAGCCTGCAAAACCCCGACAATGACTTGCGCTGTCAGTTGTGGAAAGCCCGGCTGGCAACCGGGGACAGAAAAGTCCTCGACGAAATCGCTAAAAGCTGGCCCTCCCTGACCTTCGCGCATTCTTCCTGCTCATCCGCAATGCGCGAAGCAATCGTCCAGGGAAAAGTCAGCACGGATGATGCGTGGCGGCTTTTCCGCCGCCGTGTCGATACACGCACACCGGCGCGTGCGAGGGAGGTTCTCGGCTGGCTTTCCGCAGGCAGCATGAAGACTTTCAATCAGGCCGTTCGCAACCCGAAACGCACGCTCGACCGCTTGCCGCCCAAATTTGCCAACTCACGCGCAGGACGGGAAATGGCGCTGGTGGCCATAACAAGATTGGCGCGCACTGACGTATCCGCCGCGCACACTCGTTTTCAGCGCATCTCCGGTCGGCTCACTCCCGAAGAACGATCTCACGTTTGGGGCGTGCTGGCCCTGCACGCGGCTCAGAATCACAGTCCGCAAGCCGCCACCTGGTACCGCAATGCCGGAGACGCCCAGATGAGCGTGACCCAGCGCGCATGGCGCGTGCGTGTGCCGCTACGCACCGGTGACTGGAAAGGGGTTATCGCGGCCATCGACAAACTCAATGCCGAAGAGCGTGCCTTGCCTGAATGGATTTACTGGCGTGGCCGCGCCCTGAAATCCTTGAACCGTAAAAGCGAAGCGGAGAAGGAATTCCGGCGCATCGCCAGTGTCGCCAACTTCTACGGCATCCTCGCCAATGAAGAACTGGGGAACCTGTTCGATCCGCGCGCGACTCACACGGCGCTTGCCGCCTCTACCGTGGGAGTGGCCGCCGAAGCGGCTGCGGAAGAGGCTATCGAAGGCGGCTCTGCCGACGCCGAGTCGGATCTTGGCGAAAACGGCAACGAAGGCAACGGAGAAGAAGGCAATGCCGAAGCGATACAGGCCGAGCCTGTAATCGAAACCGGAAACGGAACCGCGCCCGTCAATGGGCCGAGTGTCGACAAACATCCCGGCTTCCAGCGCGCAATGGCGCTTTTCCAACTCGATCTGCGCATGGATGCCATACGCGAATGGAACTTTGCATTGCGTGGGCGCGACAAGGCCTTTCGTCTCGCCGCCGCGCAACTGGCCCTGAAAAACCATATCTACGACCGCGCCATTACTTCCGCCGAACTCGCCGACCCGGCCGGGGCCTGGGAATTTCGTTTTCTCACCCCATACCGCGAAATCATCGAACCGCGCGTGCGCGCCAACAACCTCGATCTGAGTTGGGTCTACGGTGTGCTGCGCCAGGAAAGCCGCTTCATCATTCCCGCCCGCTCCCCCGTTGGCGCACAGGGACTGATGCAGGTCATGCCGAAAACCGGCAAATGGGTTGCCAAGCAACTCGGCATGTACTACCACCCCGGCCTGCTGCGTGATCCCGAAACCAATGTGGAAATCGGAACCGGCTACATGCGCATCCTTCTCGACGAACTCGAAGGCGATCATGTACTGGCTGCTGCCGGTTACAATGCCGGTCCCGGCCGCGCGCGGCGCTGGCGCGCCGGTCAGTCTCTGGAGGGTGCGGTCTACGCCGAAACCATTCCCTTTGAAGAAA
The DNA here is from genome assembly GCA_031277415.1 of Azoarcus sp. Lineage (GTDB taxonomy): Bacteria > Pseudomonadota > Gammaproteobacteria > Burkholderiales > Rhodocyclaceae > WRNU01. The sequence goes on along the minus strand of JAITMK010000014.1, from coordinate 5,576 downwards.
CCCGCGAATACGTGAAGCACGTCATGAGCAACGCCGTCATCTACGCCGCTCTGCTCGAAGGCAAACCACAATCGCTCAAGGCGCGCCTCGGCACGATCATGCCGAAGATGACGGACTGAAGAAGGAGGCCGGGCCATGCGTGCGTATGTGGTCGGCGGTGCAGTGCGGGACGCCCTGCTCGGCCTGCCGGTCAAGGACCGGGATTGGGTTGTCGTCGGTGAGACGCCCGAGGCCATGATTGCGCGCGGCTTTCGCCCCGTAGGGCGAGACTTTCCCGTTTTCCTGCACCCGGAAACGCACGAGGAATACGCATTGGCCCGCACCGAACGCAAGAGCGGACGCGGCTACACCGGCTTCGTCTGCCATGCCGCGCCCGATGTCACCCTGGAAGAAGACCTCTCGCGGCGGGATCTCACGATCAACGCCATTGCCCGTGAGGCCGAAGGCGCGCTGATCGACCCCTACGGAGGCGCGCGCGACCTCGAAGCCGGAATCCTGCGCCACGTCGGCCCCGCCTTTACCGAAGATCCGCTGCGCGTTCTGCGCACGGCGCGTTTTGCCGCCCGCCTGCCCGGCTTCAGCCTTGCGCCGGAAACGCTCTCGCTCATGCGCTCGATGAGCGAGAGCGGCGAACTCGATCACCTCACGCCCGAGCGGGTATGGAAAGAACTTTCGCGCGGCCTCATGGAGAAAAGCCCCTCGCGGATGTTCCGCATCCTGCGCGAATGTGGCGCGCTCGTCTGCATCCTTCCCGAACTCGACCGCCTGTTCGGCGTGCCGCAACCGCCCGCCTACCATCCCGAAATCGACACCGGCGAACACACGATGCAGGTCATCGACCACGCCGCACAGGCCGGGCACGGACTGGAAATCCGATGGGCCTGCCTGTTGCACGATCTCGGCAAGGGAGAAACCCCCGCCGACATCCTGCCGCACCACTACGACCACGAAACCCGAAGCGCGCTCCTCGCCGGGCAAGTCTCGGAACGATTGCGCGTCCCGGCCTACTGCCGCGATTTTGCCGTGCTGTTCGCCCGTGAACACGGCAAGCTGGGACTGATCGGCGAAATGCGCCCGAACACCATCGCCAGTCTGCTCGAACGCTGTGATTGCGCACGCCGCCCGGAACGTTTCCGCGCCCTGCTGGATGCCGCTGCCTGCGATTATTTCGGGCGCGGCGGAAACTGGCCCGCCCCCTGGCCGTCCGCCGCGTCCTGGCAAGCGGGCATGGAAGCATTTCTTGGAGTCGATGCCGGTGCGCTCGCCCGCTCAATCAAGGAACCCCACCAAATTCCCCCTCGCCTGCACGCCGCGCGGGTCGATGCGCTACGCAAGTGCCTTACCCATCACGAGGAAAAAACCATTTCCTGATACCATGAGGAAGCCTCTGCATTACCCGGCATCCACCGTTTGTCAGCCTGCTTGATACCGCAGGATCCATGCGGCGTCTGGATTCTGCGACTTCGCTTCGCTGCGCGCTGCAATGACAGGAGGGGTTTTGTAAATATGCCTGAGCTTTTTCACTCTATTATTTCCGTTTTTTCGATCCTTACTCCATCCCTCTCCTGAAAACCCGGCACATAAAGCAAGCAATGTGAAAACGAGCTCCTCGACGGCAAACGCAGCCCCCCGCTGCACGCTTGAAATCATCAGCCGCCTGCCTGCCTCAACCCCCAGGCACCGGATGCCGATCCTTTTCATACATGGCGCATACATAGCTGCATGGTGTTGGGAAGAACACTTCCTGCCCTGGTTCGCCCGGCGAGGATGGGCTGCATATGCAGTATCGCTCAGCGGACACGGGCAAAGTCCGGGCCGTGAACATCTCGACAGCCTGAGCCTCAGCCACTACGTCGCCAATATCGTCGAAGCCGTCGCCACCCTGCCCGCCCCCCCGATATTGATCGGCCATTCGATGGGCGGCATGGTCGTACAGAAATATCTCGAACAGGCCGCAGCCCCCGCCGCCGTATTGATGGCCTCGGTTCCACCTCAAGGCCTGATCTCTTCCGCACTCGGCATGTTTTTTACCGCCCCGCAACTGCTCACCGATCTCAACCGGATCATGGGCGGCGGCGACCCCGGCATCGACAGCTTGCGGCAGGCGCTCTTCCACCAGCCGATCTCTGCCGAAAAACTCCGGCGTTACTGGGAACAATCCCAACCCGAATCCCATCGTGCTCTCTGGGACATGACCTTTTTCGACCTGCCCAACACCTCCCGCGTCTACAGGTCGCCGATGCTGGTGCTCGGCGCCCAGTACGACCGCCTGTTTTCCCCCGGCCAGGTTCAGTCCACCGCGAATGCCTACGGAACCCGGCCGGAAATTTTCCTCAACATGGGGCATGCTATGATGCTCGAACGCGATTGGGAAAAAGTCGCCATTCGAATCGATGAATGGCTCGTTGCGCAGGGGCTTTAGGGAACTCATGAGGTTTTTACATATGAGTATTATGAATACGCTGATTTATTGCCGCATTCCTTCTATCGCGTCGTTCCCGCGAAGGCGGGAACCCAGGAAGTCGTGGAAATGAAAGAGGATGTTCTGGATTCCCGCCTTCGCGGGAATGACGATGTAGGAATAAATCAGTGTTTTCTTAAGCATATAAAAAGCCATTGGTTTATTTTATTGTCAGGGCTTTATTTCACTTTTATCTTGAACTTCGCCTTTTGGCGTTTTGCATTTGACAATATCAAAATTGACAATTTTACTGTCTTTATTTTCGCGCTCTCGCTCCCGTTTTTTGTTTTCGCTCCGCTGTATATTTTATTCAATATTATTACATCCCCATATATTGCCAAGCCATTCTTAATCTTCTTTGTCCTGGTTTCGAGCGCAACGAATTATCTGATGTATAGCTTGGGCGTATATATTGACTCAGATATGGTGCGGAACGCCTTTGAAACGAATGCAAGGGAAGCGTTTGATTTTGTGACTCTTTCTGGTTTTGCATGGGTCTTTTTGACCGGCATCATACCTTCCTTCTTTATCGCTACTGTTAAAATAAAATATCAGCCTTTGAAAAAAGAAATACTCAAAAGGGTCGCTTGTATTTTGGCCACTTTGCTGGTTTTCGGAGGATTTCTGGCTGCATCCTATAAAGAATATGCTTCATTTGGCCGCAATAACCGCGAGACGACCAAAATATTAAACACGGTCAACTACATTTACTCGACGGTTCGATATTTTCAATTGCAGGCCCAAGCAAACAGGGTATTTACACGCTTGGATGAAAATGCGCAGCTTGTTCCTTTCGAGGACCCTCATCTCACGGTATTGATCCTGGTTCTTGGAGAAACCGCGAGGGCTGCCAATTTTTCGCTTTACGGATACAAGAGGGAAACCAATCCGCTTTTGAAAGGCCAGGATATCATTCATTTTGACGAGGTTGCCTCGTGCGGAACAGCGACGGCCATTTCTGTGCCATGCATGTTTTCGCATATGACACGTAAGAATTTCAACGTAGCGGACGCGAAATACACGGAAAATCTTTTGGATATTTTGCAAATTGCTGGCTATCGAATTCTATGGCGCGATAACGACGACGGGTGCAAAGGCGTATGCGCCCGCGCAGACGTCGTCGAAAAGATGGTTCGGATCAACAACCCAAAGCATTGTTATGGCAAGTATTGCCACGACGAGGCATTGCTTGACGGTTTGCCGGAAATACTGGCTGATATAAAGCAGAACACCGTAATTGTTCTTCATACGATGGGCTCGCACGGGCCGACGTACTATAACCGCTATCCGGACAATTTCAGGAAGTTTACACCGACATGCGATACGGCGGACATTCACACCTGTACACGGGAACAGGTTATCAATACTTATGACAACACAATTGTATACACAGACTACATTATTTCTTCCGTGATTGACATGCTGAAAAAGCACCCGGAATATGAATCCGGCCTGATTTATGTATCCGATCACGGCGAATCGCTGGGGGAAAACAATGTCTATCTACACGGTTTCCCTTACAAATTGGCTCCAAAAGAGCAGAAACATGTGCCGATGATTTTATGGATGAGTGAAGCCATGAAACGCTGGGATTATGTGGATTATGACTGCATGAAAAAAGAAGCCGCTAAAAATACCTACACACATGACAATCTGTTTCACTCGATTATTGGGTTGTTGGAGGTCAAGACGCATACTTATGACAGAGAATACGATATTTTCAGAAACTGCCGGACAAAGGAATTATTCAGCGAGTAACTCTTTTTTAACTACCTGTCATCCTGCGCGAAGTCGCAGGATCCATGCTGCGTCTGGATTCTGCGACTTCGCTTCGCTGCGCGCAGAATGACGGGAGGGGTTTTGCAGGCTTTCTCTAGGGATATCTGCAAAACCCCATTCCAATTGCCGGGTGTAGGGGCAACCCTTGTGGTTGCCCTTGTCGGATCACGCACGGACGCGCGGGCGGGCAGAAGGCCCGCCCCTACGTTACGCGGGATGCCGGGTTTTGCAGAGAATCCTTAAATCAGCGTGCCCCTACTTTGTCTCTTGAGCAATGCCCCTGATGGATGAGATGACCCAGTCATGACTCCCGGTAGTGATAATGCTGCCACAATTGGAGCACTTGCCACTGTGGTCGGCATCAAGGGACACGTTGCAGTTGGGGCAGTTGAGATTCTTATCCTGAGCGTTGGTAACATAGTCGGAACTTCTGACCAGGATATATTCATATGTCATGAACTTTTCGGCAGTGGCGCTACCAGCGATGATCTGGTCGGTTTTATCGTCCTTGGTATAGTCCACGATTCGGGTTCGCACATTTGCAACCATGCAGTCATTGTTCTCCTGCTCGTACCAACCGAGGAGGTCCACGGCCAATACTGAAATACGTTCGACATAATTGGTTCGGCAATTTTGGCGGTAACCGTCAAGCAGGCGATCAAACTTTGCGTAGGTTGTGTCTGTGAAGCAGGGACGCAGGGATTCTATGTTCTTGGCTGTCCAGCAATTTTGCATTTCAATATAGAGATTGGATATTCTTCCCTGTAGCTCCGGCTCACTGAAGTTTGTGTCCCGTTGGCAGTATTCGATGATGGAGTGCAGTTTCGAGGGATCGGTGGACGTTGCTCCCGCAGGACGTGATGCCCCGGCGCCGCCTTTGTCGCCCCTGGAGAAGAGCATAAAACCCAAGGCTGCAAGCACACCTATAACGCTGCCGATTCCGCCTGCCACGCCAGAACCAGAACCGCTATAGTCGGATCTGCCATAGTCATAATCGACGCTGGAACTGGAGCTGGAACTGGAACTGCCGCCATAGTCGGAGTCGCCGCTGAAGTTGCCGAAATCCGCAATGGCGTCGAGAGTGCCAAAGTGAAAGGTCAAGACAAGGAGCAGCAACAGTGAAATGATTGTGAATGTTCTTTTTTTCATAATGCATCTTCCAATAAACCAGGGGCATTTAATCAATTAGAGCGTTTTAGATTTGAGTGTTTAAGATCGTAGGTTGGGTTGAGCTTCGCGAAACCCAACGTTTTTGTGGTCGGTTGGATGTTGGGATTCGCTTCGCTCGTCCCAACCTACAGTATGTACGCATTTGAATCAAAACTGCTCTATCCTC
>JAITMK010000131.1 GCA_031277415.1 Azoarcus sp. | reverse complement strand
CTTGAAGACCTGGTCATTGCGGGGCGAGAGGAAGGGTTGGGGCACGGCGAGTTCTCCGGGTTGTTTCATACAGCATATGCTATATGAAACGATAACTCAAGATGCCGTTGTGTTTTTTGCGCGAAGAGCCCGTAGGTTGGGACGAGCGAAGCGAATCCCAACATCCAAGCAACCACAAAAACTCCAGGGAGGTTGACACCGATAACAGTATCTACATCCGGCAATTGGAATGGGGTTTTGCAGAGAATCCCTAATGTTTTTCTTCCCGGATCCGTTATCAATAGGTAAGCACACGCTTATCTCGACTCATCGTGGAATACGCATCATGTCACTACCTTTTACAAACGTAACGTCGCCATCGCCTGCCGCGAACTCTGCCCCTGCCAGAGTCGGCAACAACGAAGGCGTAAAGAGCGCGCAAATGCCGAATACGGCTGCCGGTATCAGCAACGCGGTACAAAAATCCGTCAACGCGCAGATTCTGCAAGCCTCTGCCAATGTTTCGATCAAGGCGGGTGAACAGTCACTGGCTTTGCTGTATCGCTCGGCCATCGACAGGATCAACGAAGTGCTGGCGCCTGAATTGGGGGCGAATGCCATTCAGAATGCAGTTTCCGCAGGTATAGATACCTCTCCAGAAGCCACTGCGGGGCGCATTCTTGCGGGTTCGACCGCGTTTTTCGAGGGCTATGCCGCCCAGCATCCGGGGAAAGACCGCGAGCAACTGGCAACCGATTTCGTGGCGTTGATTCGCGGTGGCTTCGAGAAAGGATTCAACGAAGCAAAACATATTCTCGCCGGTCTGGGCGTTCTGAAAGGCGATATCGCGGACGGCATTCAGCGCACCTACGATCTGGTGCAGAAAGGCTACGACGATTTTTTGACCTCGAAACTCAATCCGTAAACATCCCCCGACACCCGTTCGACTCCGTTTTTCCTGTATTCCCTATTCTGCTGGCGCACATTTTGTAAGATAATATGTAGTTCCTTCGGCTTGCCGGAGGTTTGTGGGTGCCCTTCTGCCCGTCCGCGCGAACACTTGAGCGTTCTGTGTACGGGGGTGGGGCTTTTCCTTTACAGGAGGGGAAGAAACGCATGGACGGAGTCCATCTGTTAGGAGAGTGGTATGGCTGCCCTGCCCACACGCCGGAATTTACCCGTGCCGAGGCGTTGCGCGAAGTTTGTCTGAAAGCCGTCGAGGCTTCCGGGCTGACCGCTGTTGGGGAGCACTTTTTTCAATTCGAGCCACATGGCGTCACCGGCGCCGTGATTCTGGCCGAATCGCATCTGGCGATTCACACCTGGCCGGAATCCGGCTTTGTGACGCTTGACGTGTACGTCTGCAATTACACTACCGACAATACTGCCAAGGCACAAAAACTCTACGACATGATCGAAGCCGTTTTTAAACCGGCTCGCGCGCATTCCCAAAAAATCCTGCGAGGCGGCAGGGATGGCTGAACCGGCCTCTCCAAATACGGCCGGAAACGCCCTGACAGAATTGCTGACGCCCGATTGGGGTTTCTTCATCCGTTCGTCCAAACGGCATGAAGCGTTTCATTCGGGATTCCAGGAAATCGAAGTACACGATTCCGAATCGTTCGGCACTTTGTTCCGGCTCGACGGCCATTTCATGACTTCGGAAAAGGACGAGTTTTTCTATCACGAAAATCTCGTCCATATGGCGGCCATTACGCACAATCAGCCGCGCCGCGCGCTCGTCGTCGGCGGCGGCGATGGCGGTTCGGCTGAGGAATTGTTCAAGCACCCGAGTATCGAACACATCACGCTGGTGGAAATCGATCAGGCCGTCGTCGATATTGCCCGCCGCCATTTGCAGCAGGTGCACCGTGGCAGTCTCGACGATCCCCGGCTGACGCTGAAAATCGAAGACGGTTTTGCCTACGTCAAGACCAGCACCGAATCGTTCGACCTGATCGTGCTCGACCTGACCGATCCCGGCGGCCCCTCAACGCTGCTCTACACGCCGGAGTTCTACCGCGCCTGCGCCGAGCGCCTGAGCGGCAACGGTATCATGACGCTGCATATCGCCAGTCCGCTCGCCAATCCGGTGCAAATTCGTGAAACCCTGCAACGGCTGCGCGAAGCCTTCAACCATGTCGTCCCTTACCTGACATCGGTACCGCTGTACGGCGGATTGTGGCTGATGGCGTTCTGTTCGCAGCAAGCCGACCCGCGCCAATTGACCACCGATGATGTCGAGGCGCGGCTGCAAGAACGCGCCATCCGTCATCTTCAGTACTACAACGGCGCCATGCACGGCGCCTCGCTGGCGTTGCCGAACTTCGTGCGGGCGCTGGTGCCCTGGTAGTTTCGACTGCAAATTCCTACACCTGCGCGCCACCAAACAGGTCGAACTGCCCTTCCCTTTCCCCACCTTCTTCTTCCGCGCCTGCGAAACGCACACCCACGCCCAATAACCGAACCGCTTTCTTCCGGCGGGCGTAAGCCTCATCGAGCAGTGCGCCCCAGACAGTCTCATCGGGAGACGTGCATACGCACTCGGCAGTGGTCTGGGTGAAATCGGCGAATTTGACCTTGACCACTGCATTGTGTACGGGCACTGGCTTCGGCAATCTGGCAAAGCGGCGGCGGAATTCCGCAATCAGCGATGGCAATTCGGCATGGCAGGCGGCCAGATCGGGCAAATCATGAGCATAGGTCAGTTCAACCGACAAGGACTTGCGGATGCGATCCGGCCGAACGGGGCGTTCATCGACTCCCCGGCAAAGCTGGTAGAGCATGGAGCCGAAACGTCCGAATTCGCCGATGAGCCGGGCCATGTCCCAGATGCGCAGGTCGCCGCAAGTCTGCACGCCACGCTTTTGCAACCGCGCTGCCGTAACCTTGCCGACGCCGAAAATCCTGTTCACCGGCAAAGCAGCGGTAAAAGCATCGGCGTCCTGCGGAAGGATGACGAACTGCCCATCCGGCTTGTTCCAGTCGCTCGCCACCTTGGCAAGAAATTTGTTTGCCGCAATGCCCGCCGAGGCGGTAATACCCGCTTCGGCGCGAATCCGGGCGCGAATTTCTTCGGCCATCCGTGTGGCCGAACCCTGGCAGCGGCCGATACCGCTCACATCCAGATAGGCTTCGTCGAGCGAAAGCGGCTCCACAAGAGGGGTGAAATCGCGGTAAATGGCAAGAATTTGTCGGGAAACATCGCGGTAGCGGCGAAAATCCGGCGGCAACAGAATGAGTTGCGGACATAGCCGAAAGGCCCGCGCCGTCGACATCGCGGAACGCACGCCAAAAGCGCGCGCCTCGTAGTTGCATGTTGCAATGACTCCGCGCGCCTCGGCCCGCCCGCCCACGGCAAGCGGCTTGCCGCGCAGCGTCGGGTCGTCGCGCATCTCGACCGCCGCATAAAAGCAGTCGCAATCGCAATGGATGATCTTGCGCATGGGTTCAATGCCACCCGAAATCTGCGTCCCCCCTCGATCACACAATCCTGGCCGATGTTAATCGTCCCTCACGCAATCGACGTAATACAGGCCGTCTTCTCCTTTCACCAGCCCATGAATATCCGTCTCGAAACCGGGGAATGCCGCATTGAAGTCGCGCGCAAAGGCAAGGTAACGGACGATGGTCGCGTTGAAACGCTCGCCTGGAATGAGTAGCGGGATACCCGGCGGATAGGGTGTCACCAGCATTGCCGTTACCCGCCCTTCCAGGTCGGTAATCATCACCCGTTCGATTTCGCGGTGCGCCATCCGGGCGAAAGCATCAGCGGGCTTCATGACGGGGGTCATGTCGGAAAGATACATTTCAGTGGTCAGGCGCGCGACATCGTGCCTTTTGTAGAACTGATGGATCTCACTGCACAGTTCTTTGAGACCGACCCGTTCATATCTTGGATACCGCGCGATGAATTCGGGCATGACGCGCCATAGCGGCTGGTTGCTGTCGTAGTCGTCCTTGAATTGCTGCAACTCCGTGAGCATCGTGTTCCAGCGGCCCTTGGTGATACCGATGGTAAACATGATAAAGAACGAGTACAGTCCGGTTTTCTCAACGATGATGCCGTGTTCGGCCAGATACCGGGTGACGATGGCAGCCGGAATGCCGGTATGGTCGGCAAAGTCGCCATCGACATCCAGGCCCGGCGTGATGATGGTGGCCTTGATCGGGTCGAGCATGTTGAAGCCCGCCGCAAGATTGCCGAAGCCATGCCAGCGTTCGTTGGCGCGCAGCATCCAGTCCTCGCGATTGAGCAGACCGTCATCGTCGAGATGCTCGGAACCCCAGACCTGGAACCACCAATCCTCCGTGCCATAGTCGCCGCCGACTTTACGCATGGCGCGCCGGAATTCAATGGACTCGGCCAGCGACTCGTTGACCAGTGCCGTGCCGCCGGGCGCTTCCATCATCGCCGCCGCCACGTCACAGGACGCAATGATTGCGTATTGCGGCGAGGTCGATGTGTGCATCAGGTAGGCTTCGTTGAAGATGTCGCGGTCAAGCTGACGGGTTTCCGAGTTTTGCACGAGGATTTGCGACGCCTGCGACAGCCCGGCGAGTAATTTGTGGGTCGACTGGGTGGAAAAAACCATTGAATCCCAGCATCGCGGACGGCCTTCGCCAATGGCGTGGTAATCGCCGTAAAAATCGTGAAAAGCCGCGTGCGGCAACCAGGCTTCATCGAAATGCAACGTGTCGATATGGCCGTCGAGCATTTGTTTGATGGTTTCGACGTTGTAGACCACCCCGTCGTAGGTCGATTGCGTAATGGTCAGGATGCGTGGTTTCTTGTTCTTCGCTTCGCGCGCAAAGGGGTTGGCCTCGATCTTTTTCTGGATGTTTTCGATGCGGAATTCTTCCAGCGGAATCGGGCCGATGATGCCGTAGTGATTGCGGGTCGGAGTGAGAAACACCGGAATCGCCCCGGTCATGACAATTGAATGCAGTATCGATTTATGGCAATTGCGATCCACAACTACGATATCGCCGGACGCGACGGCGGTATGCCACACCATCTTGTTCGATGTCGACGTACCGTTGGTGACGAAATAAAGATGGTCGCAATTGAAGATGCGCGCCGCGTTGCGCTCGGAAGCCGCCACCGGGCCGGTGTGGTCGAGCAACTGTCCGAGTTCGTCGACGGCATTGCACACATCGGCGCGCAACATGTTTTCGCCGAAAAACTGGTGAAACATCTGCCCGACCGGACTCTTCAAAAAAGCGACACCGCCTGAATGTCCGGGGCAGTGCCAGGAATAGGAACTGTCTGCGGCGTAATGCGTGAGCGCACGAAAAAACGGCGGCGGCAGCGAATCGAGATAATGCTTGGCCTCCCGCACCACATAGCGGGCAATGAACTCCGGCGTATCCTCGAACATGTGGATGAAACCGTGCAACTCGCGCAGCACGTCGTTCGGAATGTGGCGCGCGGTGCGCGTCTCACCGTAGAGGAAGATCGGAATGTCGGTATTGCGAAGGCGGATAGCCTCGACAAACGCACGCAAACCGTCAATGGCTTTGTCTGCGGCTTCGCGCGAAGTGAATTCATCGTCGTCGATGGACAGGATGAAGGCCGATGCGCGGCTCTGCTGCTGCGCGAACGAAGTCAGATCGCCATAGCTGGTCACGCCCAGCACGTCCATATCCTCCTTGCCGATGGCTTCGACCAGGCCACGGATGCCCAGCCCGGAAGCGTTGTCGGAACGGAAGTCTTCGTCAATGATGATGATCGGGAAGTTGAATCGCATCTCGGTTTCCCCGGCGGTCTGGCTATAGCGCCTTTGAATGTGTCTTCAAATCTTCGGCAGGGTCACGCCGACCTGCCCCTGATACTTGCCGCCACGATCCTTGTACGAGGTTTCGCACACCTCGTCGGACTCGAAAAACAGCACTTGTGCGCAACCTTCGCCCGCGTAGATTTTGGCGGGCAACGGCGTGGTATTCGAGAACTCCAGGGTGACGTAGCCTTCCCACTCCGGCTCGAAGGGGGTCACGTTCACGATGATGCCGCAGCGCGCATAGGTGCTTTTACCCAGACATACCGTGAGTACATTGCGCGGGATACGAAAATACTCGACCGTGCGCGCCAGCGCGAAGGAATTGGGCGGAATGATGCAAACCTCGGCATCGATCTCGACGAAAGACTTGGGATCGAACGCCTTGGGGTCGACGACCGTGGAATTGATATTGGTAAAAACCTTGAATTCCGGGGCGCAACGGATGTCGTAACCGTAACTCGACGTGCCGTAGGAAACGATCTTGCGGCCCTCGACCTCCCGCACCAGATGAGGCTCAAACGGCTCGATCATGCCGTGCTGTTCGGCCATACGACGTATCCAGCGGTCGGATTTGATGGACATGCGCTACTCCGGGACGGTGGTGAAAAGCGCGTAGTGTATGCCCAAGGACAGGGAATGCAAGGGGGCAAGACCTGGTTCGCAGAACCTTTGACCTGCGCACATTACCGTCCGTCAGTCCGGTTTCCGTTCAGTCAAAGACCGGGAGAACAGTCAAAGCGGGAACCGCTCCACCATACCGTGCAGATGTCCTGACACCTTGCTCAGATCGGTAACGGACTTCGTTACCGTTTGAATGTCCCGGTTGGTTTCCTGGTTCAGGTAACCAACCTCTTCCGCCGTTTTTGCCATCTCGCCAGTCAGAACGGATTGATTTCGTGTAGCAGCAGCAATTTCGCGTATGGATACGGAAATGCGGTCAACCTCTTTTCGGATCTCCTGCATCTCATCGACAACCGCCTGCGAAGCGGCCAGTCCCGTGCCAACGGAACGCTGTGTACCTTCCATGCCTGAGAGTGCCGACTGAATATCACCGTGCGTCACACTGATCAATTGCCCGATTTCAACCGTTGCCCTGGCTGTCCGTTCGGCAAGTTTCCTGACTTCATCGGCGACGACGGCAAAACCACGCCCCGATTCACCTGCACGCGCCGCTTCAATCGCCGCATTCAGCGCCAGAAGGTTTGTCTGGTCGGCAATCTCCCGAATCGCTCCGATGATTGCATTCATCTCATTGGAACGTTCGCCAAGCGTACCTAAAGTGGTTGACAGATTACCGACTTCAGCCGCGATGTTTTCGACTCTCTGCGCCAGGTCCCTTACCGCTTCTGCAGATTGGTTCGAAACTTCTCCGGCTTGCTTGACCGTTTCCTCGACCTGCTGCGCATTGTCTGCAATGTGGCCGATGCTGACTGTGATTTCCTCGATCGCCTTGGCCGTGAAATTCAATTTTTCGGACTGATGCTCCGATTCTTCGGTCATCGTGTGCGCCACTTCGATCAGCGAATCGATATTGCCGTTCAGTTCGCCGGCGCGCTCACGCACTTCGACGAACATGCCTTTCAACTCTGCAATGAAGCGGTTGAAAACAACGGCTGTCTGCCCGATTTCATCATGTGCCTGTTTTGCGAGCTCGTTCATCAGTTCCCCGCGCCCATGCGCTATCCCGATCAAGGCGTCGCGTAGCTTGAACAAGCCCTGTATCAATGCCGACAGGGTCAGATTGGCTATCGGAGCGCCCAATGCTGCGATGATCAAACCCGCAACTACCAGTTTCCATAACAGGGAATGCAATGGCGACAGCAGTACGGCCTTGTCAACCACAATGCAAAGCACCCAGTCAGAACCGGGAATCGGCGCGGCAGTAACGTATTTTGAGACATTTTCAATGTCGAATTCATGCAGAACAACCTTGTCGCCCTCCGTTTTCAAGATCGATGCATCGAATCCGGGTATGACTTCTGCGACAAGCTTCAACGCCGAGTCGGGTTTTGAATGCGCGACGATTTTTCCGTCACGAGTAGTAAGAAAAGCGTAGCCCTGGCCGCGCAGTTCAATCGCGTTTACGAGCTGGATGATTTCCTTGAGCGAGATGTCTCCGCCAACGACGCTCACATCCTGAGAAGCCACCGGACGCGCTACCGTGATACAGAGTTCTCCGGTGCTTGCGCAAATGTAAGGTTGCGTGACGGTGGTGCCTTTTTCTGTGTTGGCCTGCTTGTACCATACGCGCGAAGTCGGGTCGTAGTCCGGCGTAGGCAGTTTCTTGTCCGCCAGATGATAGATCATCCGCTTGTCTTCATAACCGACATAAGTCTGATCGAAACGCCCCGCATCCCTGCCTGCGATCAGGAAAGGAATAGGGTTTTCTGCAGAAGGCAGCCTTGCCGTTACTGCTTCGATCGCGTCGCGCCGTTGTGCAACCCAACTCGCAATGACCTCACGGTTGCCGCTGACGGCCGTATCGATTTCCTGGCGTACACCGTTGATGATTTCTACGCGCATATGCCAATACGCTACTCCTGAAAGCCCTGCAATCACTATCACCAACAGGGCCGCAACAAAAACCAACAATCGCTGCTTCAGTGACATGAGATTCTCCCGGACATTTTTCAGAAGCAACTGCAATGTTAGATATTGAGCATAATCCCCCCCCGCCGGGCGTAGATATTTCACTTTTATTGGCAATCTTGGCGGCAGATGGCTATTTTTATGCCCAAGTCCATAGGGATTCTCTGCAAAACCCCTCCCGTCATTGCAGCGCGCAGCGAAGCGAAGTCGCAGAATCCAGATGCTACGTGGATCCTGCGGTATCAAGCAGGATGACAGGAGGCGGAAAAGTAGGGTAATGCAGATGTCCCATAGGGTGCCAGTCAGCCGCAGTCCGGAATCATTCTGCAAAACGCGTGTACGGCTTCTGCATCGAGCCGGTGATGACAGATTTCCACTTCGCCCGCGAGCAGGACGGGAATCAGTTCATCCCAACGTGCTTCCAGCGCCGGTTTCTGTTCAATATCGACGACTTCGATACGCCAGGCGTAATGCTGTGCAATCGGCTCCAGCGCCTCGACCATTTCATGACAGAGATGGCACCACTGGCGGCTCAACACCGTGAACACACGCTCAGGCGCATATGTATTCACACAGCATTCCCCTGCCCGGCGGCGCAACCGTCGTCCCGCTCGACATGTAACCGCCAGGCGGATGAATCACGCTGCCGCGCGCGAATGAAGATAATCAGCGTTGTTACGGCAACCCCGAAAGCCAGGCCCATGGCCGCTCCCAGATCGGCCTGCGCCGCCGGAGCCAACCAGACGCCCAGCGCGGCCCCGCCCAGAACCAGCGCCGTTCCCAGGCCATAACTTGCCATCGCCGCCCTGAGCGGCACTTTATCGTCGATCACGATCCTGACCTGCTCATCCACGCACAGCCCAAAAGGATCGGCGACCGCAAAAGTCTTCCTGCTCCCCCGGAACATTTCCGCCAATTGAGGCGCATGGCAGCCACCGGGTTCCTCGCAGCGCCCGCAGCCGCCATGATGTTCGAGCAAACGAACCCAGGCTTTGCCCTCCCCGGCACGCACGACGACCGCCCTGGTTGCGATCATTTGCGCATCTCTACGGCTTCAGCCATCCGTTGTACGGTCGCCTCGGGGACTTCACCCAACGCCGTGATCCGGTGACCATCCACGATACGCTCGAAAACATTGGCCATGCCGCCTCCGGAATAGGCTCCGCGTGCCTTGACCGTCGCCTCTACCGGTTCAATGAAGATCGAAACCGTCGCAAGGCCATCGTTGAACACTATTTGCAGGACTCCTCCACTGCGATGACGCATCATCGCCCTCAGTGCAAAACCAGGCAAAGATTCTTTGAATCTCCATTTATCCTTGAGCAGTGTCTCGTCGTCCCCGCCGACATCGATCCTGTGCCAGTCCGCACCGATCTTCACGCGGGGCGCAAGCAATTTGTCGTCGATTTCAGTGCCGATGCGCACGTCGCTGAAGGCAAATTGCTCGACCACCTTTCCCTTGTCATTGATTACTTGTGATTTGAGGAGCAGGCCGCTTTTCTGTTCGGCCCACAACACATGGGCAAAACGCAATTTATCGCGCGGTTCGAGTATCAGTTTCTGGGCTTCATGTCCGGCGATGCGTCCCGTACCCCCCAGCCGGACGCTGTAATTGCCGGTCAATTCGGCATGGTTCTGTGGCAGGCGCCCCGGAAAGTTGACACGGGCGCGCAGCCGACCGACGATGACGGTACGCTGCGCAGGCAGCACACATTGCAAGGACTTGCCTCGCCGGATGACTTCGCGGGGGCTGCCGTCGAGCACTTCCAGGCGTTCGCTTTCTTCACCGTTGGCATAGCGGTGCACGATGCGCGACGTCTCGGCGCCACTCCCCGTCTGATAACTGAAGGTTCCGACGTAGTTCAGTTGTCGGCTGGCTGCACCGAGACGGTCGAGCCAAACCAGCGGATCCGTCTCAGCCAATCCGGACTTGACCGCCGGGGGGGCCTTTTTGCTGATATCCGCCAGAGCTCTACCGTTTATCGTGTCGGTCTGATTAGCGAAAGAATAGCTGCACAACACCCACAGCCCGGCAAAAAACCACGCTCTCATCGCGGCCATCGGTCTGGTATCGGGCATTATCAATCTCGTTCCCTTGGCGAAATCGACACGGTACGCACATACTGCACCGCCGGCATCGGCCCGCCCGCCAGCGCCTGATGCGCAACCAGATAATCATGGCGTGCGCCGTTTTCCATGGAATGGGCGACAACAGGAACCGTTCCCGGTGTTTCAACGACCAGAACGGAGGCCACCTCCGGGGCAGGCGCATCGCGGGACAGCATCGCCATGCCCCCTCCTACCACCAGCACACCCATTACTGAAGCCGCCAGCGGCAATAAACGGTTGTGCCAGAAATGATGCATGACTTCAGATTTTGCCTTTTCTTCAGCCTTTGCCCTTTCTTCAGCCTTTGCCTTTTCTTCAACTCCTGTTTCATCCACGTTTTTCCTGCCGCCAGATGGAGCAAAGATGATCGGCTCATTTTCGAGTCGCGCCATCACCCGCTCGGAGAACCCTTCCCGTTCTGGCGGCACGTAGCCCCGGATAATGTCGCCAACCAGGCAATAGGTATCCCATTCGTCGCGGAACGCCGGATCGTGTTTGAGTCGGGTGAACAACGCGCGAGCCGTTGCGTCGTCAACATCACCATCGAGCATCGCCGAAAGTTTCTCTTTCATTTCAGCTCTCATTTATTGAAGTGTTTTGCATCAATTTACCAACGTTCATCCGCGCGAGTACCAAGAAGTGGTCGTAAACGGAGAGCAATTGCCTCGCGCGCGCGAAAGATCCGTGATCGTACCGTACCGACCGGACAATCCATGATACTGGCAATATCCTCATAACTAAGTCCCTCCAGTTCACGCAGAGTAATGGCTTCGCGCAATTCGTCGGGCAAACCGGACATGGTTTCATCTACCGTCAGCGCAATCTGGCGCGTCATCAACTGATGCTCGGGTGTATCGAAATCATGCAGGCGCTCCGCGCCTTCGACACCCTCTATTTCGCCTGGGTCTGTCCAGGTCAAAACCGGCACCCGGTGAGCCTGGGCTGCGAAATGATTCTTCGCTGTATTGACACCGATCCGATAAAGCCATGTGTAGAAGGCACTTTCTCCACGAAACGACCCCAAGGCACGATACGCCTTGATGAATGTCTCTTGAGCCAGATCTTCGACTTCGGCAGTGTCACGCACCAGCCGCGCAAGCAGACGGTGGAGTTTGCATTGGTATTTCGACACCAATAAACCAAATGCCTGCTTGTCTCCGCTCTGAACGCGCTCCACCAATAACTGATCAACTTCACGATCACTCATCAAGTATCCGTCATCCTGTTTCTATCTAAAAACCTTCACTTATCCTGTTTCTATCGAAAAATTTTCGTAAGTAAGTATAAGTGAGCCATCCACCTACCCGCCAACTCCTTTGCTTCATCTTTCACATAGACAGCAATGTCGTGCCTTGGTTCAAAAGAACACTACTGTTTTACGGCAGTTTCAACGCAAATCACACAGTAATGACACATCTATAGCGTGTTATATTGCACATCTTCTCTGATTTTTCCAAATACATCATCGTGACAGGCCAATATCAGTACGACGTCCTGATCCTTGGCAGCGGCGCAGCAGGCCAATCGATAGCCCTTTTGCTTGCCGACAGCCTGAAGGTTGCGCTCATCACCAAGCGCACGCTTGCCGACAGCGCAAGCGCTCTGGCACAGGGCGGCATCGCCGCAGTGCTCGACACTACCGACAGTGTCGAAGCCCATATTCGCGATACGTTCGATGCCGGAGCCGGTCTTTGTGACCCGGATATCACTCGTTATACGGTCGAACACAGCCGTGAAGCCATCGACTGGCTCATCAGGCGCGGCGTGCCCTTCACCCGCGAAGAAGACACGGAGCTCGGATTTCATCTGACCCGCGAAGGCGGGCATTCCCACCGGCGCATCATCCACGCCGCCGATGCCACCGGCGCAGCGGTACAGACGACCCTGAGCGAAGCGGTACTCGCACATCCAAACATCGACATTCACGAATATCACATCGCCGTCGATCTCATCTCCGGCAAACGTATCGGCAAGCCCGAATTCGGCTGTGTCGGCGCCTATGTGCTCGATATCAAAAATGACCGGGTCGTCACTTTCGCCGCTCGCAGCACGGTGCTGGCGACCGGCGGTGCAGGCAAGGTTTATCTCTACACCACCAACCCGGATGTCGCTACCGGCGACGGCGTGGCAATGGCCTGGCGGGCAGGCTGTCGGGTGCGCAATATGGAATTCATCCAGTTCCACCCCACCTGCCTTTATCACCCGCAGGCCAAGTCTTTCCTGATTTCCGAAGCGGTGCGGGGCGAAGGCGGCTTGCTGAAACTGCCCGACGGAACCCGTTTCATGCCTGCGCACGATACGCGCGCCGAACTCGCTCCAAGGGACATCGTTGCCCGCGCCATCGATTTCGAGATGAAAAAACAAGGGCTTGATTGCGTCTATCTCGATATCAGCCACAAACCGGCGGACTGGTTGCGCGAGCATTTTCCTACCATCTACGCACACTGCCTGGAACTGGGTATCGACATGACACGGGAACCCATCCCGGTCGTGCCGGCAGCACATTATTCCTGCGGAGGTATCGTCACCGATCTGGCCGCGCGTACCGATATCCCCAACCTTTATGCGGTCGGAGAAACGGCGGGAACCGGGTTGCACGGCGCGAACAGACTCGCATCGAACTCCCTGCTCGAATGCCTGGTTTTCGGCGGGGCGGCGGCACGGGATATCCTCGCGCGCCCACCCACTCCTATCCCCTCCCTGCCCGCCTGGGACGAGAGCCGCGTGACCGATGCCGACGAAGAAGTCGTCATCGCCCATAACTGGGCTGAATTGCGTCAGGCGATGTGGGATTATGTCGGCATCGTGCGCACCAACAAGCGGCTACAACGCGCTCGTCACCGCATTCGGCTTCTCGCGCGCGAAATCGATGAGTTCTACTCGAATTTCCGCGTTTCCAACGATCTCATCGAACTGCGCAACCTCGTCGCCACGGCCGATTTGATCGTGCGTTGCGCGTTACGCCGACGTGAAAGCCGGGGGCTGCACTATTCGCGCGACTATCCCGGCACCCTGCCACACGCACGAGACACCGTACTGCGCCCGCCGCAGTTCAGGCCGCGTCCGCCGGGCTGAGCGTATCCGGCCCGGAACTCAGGGCGCGATGGCGTAACCAGGCACGCAATCGCCGCCATTGGGTATTCCCACCGCAATCCTCGATCACTTCGGACGCAATCAGCATCAGACGCAAACATCGCGGGCGGCCATCCGTCCAGGCCAGCGAAAACCACAACACGGCAGGAAACAACACCGCACCGGGCAACACCCTGGCCCATGCATCGTGGCTGTCACTTTCCTGGCATATCCGCAAGGCGCCATCGGCTGCCAGCACGAGCGACAGTCCGCGTTTGCATGCCTGTGCTCGTGCCGCCAGGAGGGCAGAAACGAGCAACAGCAACATGAGGGGAATCGTTGCCGCAAGCGGTAAATCCATAAGGAAAAGCGCCACAACCCCGGCAGAATGAACGGCCAGAATCACCGCCGACAGCACCGGGCTTGGCTTGAGCCGTATCGTGAGCAGATGCGACTCATCCGGCATCGGAAATTGTCAGATGCGGCGGAACATCAGCGTTCCGTTTGTGCCGCCAAAGCCGAAGTTGTTCTTCATGGCGATGTCGATCTTCATTTCGCGCGCGGTATTGGCGCAGTAATCGAGATCGCACTCCGGATCCTGATCAAAGATGTTGATCGTTGGCGGAGAGACCTGATGATAAATGGCGAGCACGGTGAATACCGATTCGAGTCCGCCCGCGCCACCGAGCAGATGCCCGGTCATCGACTTGGTGGAATTGACTACCAGCCTGGAGGCATTTTCGGCTCCGAAAGCAAGCTTGATAGCATCGGTTTCGTTCTTGTCGCCCAACGGCGTCGAGGTGCCATGCGCGTTCAGGTATTGCACCTGATCGGGATTGACCCTGGCATCCTTGAGCGCGTTGACCATGCTGCGGCGCGGGCCGTCGGTATCCGGTGCAGTGATGTGAAAAGCATCGGCACTCATCCCGAAACCGATTATTTCAGCGTATATCTTTGCGCCGCGACGCTTGGCATGTTCGTACTCTTCGAGCACCAGCACACCGGAACCTTCTCCGATCACGAAACCATCGCGGTCAATGTCCCAGGGGCGACTGGCAGTAGCAGGATCGTCATTGCGGGTCGAGAGCGCCTTTGCCGAACCGAACCCGGCAACAGCCACAGGCGTTACCGTGGATTCCGATCCGCCGCACAGCATGGCGTCAGCGTCGCCGTAAGCAATCGTGCGCGCGCTGATGCCGATAGCGTGCAGGCCCGACGTACACGCCGTCACCATGGCAAGATTCGGCCCCTTCAGGCCGAGCATGATCGACAGGTTTCCGGCGGTCATATTGATGATGGAGCCGGGAACGAAAAACGGCGAAACCCTGCGCGACCCGCCGTTGAGATAATCGCTGTGCGCCAGTTCGATCATGGGCAAACCACCCATGCCCGAACCGATATTCAAGCCGATGCGTTCAGTGTTGGATTCGGTGACTTCAAGACCGGAATCCCGAAACGCCTGAACGCCCGCCGCAATGCCGTAATGCATGAAGGCATCCATCCGGCGCGCGTCCTTCGGCGGTATCCAGTCAGCCGCATTGAAATCCTTGACTTCACCGGCCACGCGACACGCGAATGTGCTCGCGTCGAAACGAGTAATCGGGCCAATCCCGCTTTTACCGGCAAGCACATTCGCCCAAATATCGGGAACAGCATTACCCACCGGCGAGACGGCGCCCAAACCAGTGACAACGACTCTACGACTCGTCACAAAACACTCCGAAAAAGCGGCGGAGAAAAACAAAAGCCATCAGCGATTGCGAAAACCCATTGCCAACAACCGTGACAGCCGCTGAAGGGTCGGAAAACAGATTATTTCTTTAAGTGGGCGTTGACGTAGTCGATCGCCTGCTGAACGGTAGTGATTTTTTCCGCTTCCTCGTCTGGAATCTCGCACTCGAATTCCTCTTCCAGGGCCATGACCAGTTCGACGGTATCCAGAGAATCCGCGCCCAAGTCATCCACGAACGAAGCCTCATTCTTGATTTCCGCCTCGGCAACGCCGAGTTGTTCGGCAACAATCTTCCTGACGCGTTGTTCGATATCGCTCATGAACCAACTCCTTACCATGCAGGTGTAAAAAACTCAGACAGTTTATCAGAAAGGTGGAATTAAGCTACTGCCACAAGAATTATGCCATGTACATTCCACCGTTGACGTGCAGGGTCGTTCCGGTAATGTAAGCCGCTGCCGGCGACGCGAGAAAGGCCACGGCGCAGGCAATTTCTTCCGGCTGACCGAGACGGCCCAGCACGATGTTGCTCACAAGGTTATCACGCACTGCCTGCGGCAAACCCTGAGTCATCTGTGTATCGATGAAGCCCGGTGCCACACAATTAACAGTGATGTTGCGGCTACCCAATTCCCGGGCGAGTGAACGGCTCATCCCCGCCACGCCGGCCTTGGACGCAGCGTAATTGGCCTGCCCCGGATTGCCGGAACTGGCCACCACCGAGGTAATGCTGATGATACGGCCCATGCGCGCCTTCATCATGCCTCGCATCACCAGGCGCGACATACGAAACACGGCCTTGAGATTGACATCGATGACCGCGTCCCATTCCTCGTCCTTCATGCGCATGCCAAGGTTGTCCTGGGTAATGCCCGCATTGTTGACCAGAATGTTGATCGTGCCAAACTCCTTTTCGATTTCGGCAACAACCTGTTCACAGGCGGAACCGTCGGTGACATCGAGCACTTTGCCCGCGCCTTTTATCCCGGCCGCCGAGAACGCCTGTGTCAATTCTGCGGCAGTCTCTTCCGTGATTGCCGTACCGACCACGGTTGCTCCCTGGCGGCCAAGTTCGAACGCCACCGCACGGCCTATGCCGCGCATTGCGCCCGTCACCAGCGCAAGCTGTCCTTCAATCGAGTAGCTCATCCTTGTTTTACCCCCACTTCCGCCAACACCTGTTCCAGGCTCGCTGCGTCGTGCAACGCCCCCCCTTCCACTTCCTTGCTGATCCGCCGGGTCATGGCGGCCAGCACCTTGCCGGGGCCGCATTCGATGACACGGGTCAATCCGCGCGAGGCCATTGCCGTCACGGATTCAATCCAACGCACCGGCGAGAATGCCTGCCGCACGAGCGCGTCGCGTATCTTCTCGGGATCATCCTGAACGGCAACATCGACATTGTTGAGCACATCGATTTCCGGCCTGACGATTTTTACCGTCGCCAGCCGTTCACGCACTCGTTCCGCCGCCGGGTTCATCAGGGCGCAATGAAACGGCGCGGATACCGGCAACAACACCGCGCGCTTTGCACCTTTTTCCGTGGCAAGCGCCATGGCACGCTCCACCGCAGCCCTGCTCCCGGCAATCACAATCTGCCCAGGCGCATTGAGATTGGCGGCTTCCACCACTTCGCCCTGAGCCGCTTCGGCACAGGTCGTGCGCACTTCATCCATGTCCAGCCCCATGAGCGCCGCCATTGCCCCCTCGCCTTCCGGCACGGCCTCCTGCATCGCCTGGGCGCGAAATCTCACCAACGGCACGGCATCGGCAAAGGACAAGGCTTGCGCCGCCACCAGCGCCGAATATTCACCCAGGCTGTGCCCGGCCACCAATGCCGGTTTGGCACCGCCCGCCGCCAGCCAGGCGCGGTACACGGCCACACCGGCGGTCAGCATCAAAGGCTGTGTATTGACAGTCAACGCAAGGCGTTCAGCCGGACCGGCCGAAACCATCTGCCATAAATCTTCACCAAGCGCCTCGGATGCTTCGGCAAAAGCTTCGCGTATGGCCGCCGAAGCGCCGTAAGCATCCATCATGCCTGTGGATTGCGAACCTTGCCCCGGGAAAACAAATGCGAAAGTCATTATTTTTCCATTGAACAAAAAGAAACCGGCATCGAAGCCATTCAAAAATCGAAGAGCACCGCACCCCAGGCAAAACCTCCGCCGATCCCTTCGGCCACAACCCGGTGACCGGGGCGGATGCGGCCATCGCGCACCGCGCAATCGAGAGCAAGCGGAATCGACGCCGCCGAAGTATTGCCGTGGAGATTGACAGTAGTGATGACTTTTTCTATTGGCAATCCGAGCCGTTTGGCCCAGGACTGGATAATGCGAATATTAGCCTGATGCGGAACCAGCCAGTCGATGCTGTCCTGCGCCACCCCTGCAAGATCAACGACTTCCCGCACCACCTCGTCCAGCACCTTGACCGCAAACTTGAAAACCGCCTGCCCGTCCATACGTACAAAAGGGTCGCCCGTCACTTGTCCTCCGGCAACGGCACCGGGAACCCAGAGCAGCGGATGATGGCTGCCATCCGCATGAAGCACCGAGGCACGCACACCGGGCTTCTCCGATGCTTCCAGCACCACTGCGCCTGCACCGTCACCGAACAGCACACAGGTACTGCGATCCGTCCAGTCGAGGAAACCCGAAAACACATCGGTTCCAATGACCAATGCCCGCCGATGGCTACCCGAACGGATGAACTTCTCTGCCGTAGCCAGCGCATAAACGAAACCGCAGCAAACCGCCTGCACGTCGAAAGCCGCACAACCATTTCCGATGTCAAGCCCGGCTTGCACCAGCGTTGCCGTACTTGGAAAAATGAAATCGGGAGTCGACGTCGCAACAATGATGAGGTCGATATCGTCGGCAGCGCAACCCGCAGCCTCGATGGCCCGGCGTGCCGCGATCAGTGCCAGTTCGCTCGATTTGCAGCCGGGCGCTGCAAAATGGCGGGTACGTATTCCGGTACGGTTTACGATCCATTCATCCGAAGTATCGACACCGCGCCGAACCAGATCGTCGTTCGTGACCGGTTCCCCCGGCAAATGACTGCCCGTTCCGACGATTCTTGCGTAGATCATGCATTCTCCCCGCTCGCTCCAATCATCGTCTCCATCCTGTCCTGGATACGCCGGATCAGATTGTTGGCAACGGCATCGGCTGCCCGGCCAATCGCCTGCTCAAATGCATAAGCATCTGCCGACCCGTGGCTCTTCAACACCACGCCGCCACTCAGCCCCAGCAACACCGCGCCATTGTAGCGACCGGGATTGGCCCGGTGCTTGAATCGTTTGAGCACCGGCATGGCTATCAGCCCCATCAGCATCGAGAGCGGCCCACGTTTGACTTCCTCGCGCAAGAAAGTTCCGAGCATCTTCCCAAGCCCTTCACTGGTCTTGAGCGCCACGTTACCGACAAAACCATCGCAAACCACGACATCGGTCGTCCCTTTGAAGATGTCATCCCCTTCAACGTAACCGTAATAATTGAGATTGCTCTCACGCAACAACTCAGCGGTTCGTCTGGTCAGTTCGTTGCCCTTGATTTCTTCGGTTCCGACGTTGAGCAGCCCCACCGACGGACGTTCGGTATGATCGAGCGCCGAGGCCAGCAACGCCCCCATGACCCCGAACTGAAACAGATGCTCGGGAGTGCAGTCGACATTACCCCCCAGATCGAGAGCATAAGTATGCCCCCTGATTGTGGGCAACGCGAAGCAAATCGCCGGGCGGTCGATCCCGGGGAATGTTTTGAGCGCAAAACGGGAAATCATTACCAGCGCGCCGGTATTGCCTGCCGACACCGCCGCCTGTGCCTGACCGTGCTTGACCAGGTGGAGCGCCACGCGCATCGAGGAATCCTTTTTGGATCGCACGCTCGTGGGCGGATCGTCCATCCCCACTACCTGGGTGGCATTGTGGATGTGCAACCGGGATTTCAACCCTGCCTGCGCTTCTTCCACAAGAGGAGCCAGTTCCTCCTCGCGCCCGACGAGAATCACCTCGGCATCGGGATGCGTGCTCAAAAAAGCTAGCGCAGCCGGTACGGTAACAACCGGGCCGTGATCGCCCCCCATGCAATCAATTGCGATGGTGATATTCATTGCTCCCCCGCATGACAAATATGGGACGAAAAAAACGGCGAGGGCATCCGCGTGCCTGCGCCGATTTTCCGGGTTTCCGGGTCAAGCTTATTCGCCCTTACCCTTTGTCACTTTTTTGCCGCGATAAAAACCGCTCGGGCTGATGTGATGACGCAGATGGACTTCTCCCGTGTTCGGTTCGACGGCCAAAGCCGGTGCGCCCAGAAAGTCGTGGGAACGATGCATTCCGCGCTTGGATGGGGACTTTTTGTTCTGTTGGACAGCCATGAAATACTCCTGAATTACAAAATCCTTTTGCCTCGCAAGCCAGCAAGCGCAACGAAAGGTGATTTCTCGCGCGTGCCGTCATCCGTTTCCGCTACGCCTGGCATCCCGCAATCCGCATGCCTGGGCGCTATCGGCAACGCGAGGATGATTTCATCCTCGACCAGCGACAATACGTCGAACTCGCCATCGCCGTTGACCTCAAGCACGTCAACTTCGTCATTCTCCAGATCATCCTCGGGAAAATCCTGCCCGGCACGAACCGGCAACAAAGCCGACTCGACCACCAGATCCCAATTCAGTCCATCGAGGCAACGCTGACAAAGCAGCACAAGCCTCCCGCTCAAGGCGAGATCAAGCCTGGGCCTGCCTTCGGCATCGAGACTTCCGGAAAGCCGCCAGCTTACCACGCCTTGTGTTGTGGCAAGCTGGTCGGAGAGCCGATCAAGGCGCGCCACTGGCACTTCACCTTCCAGCGCGCCGCCTCCGGCGGCAAATCCAAAAACATCGGTAACACGGGCAGCCACCGCCTCGGCGCTGTCTTGTTCGAACATAATCTTCGGATGGTATTGTTTTTTCTTTCTTCTGTCAAAACACATTATCACCGGTTTTGAGTCACCCCTGCCTGAAGGCAGGAGATTCCACGATACAGTCTTGGGACCCCTTCGGGGCACCCTCTCCCGCAAGCGGGAGAGGGAATAGCGGCGTGCTCTATGGGTAGAGTTGACAAATTCCAACCAGATTCCGTACGCTTATTCACGTCAATTTATTTATCGTAATCAACATGACAGTCTCAAAAACCAGATTACATCCGTTGTCAGGAGTTCAAGTATGAAGAAAACGATGACCTTCCCAAAATTCGATGCGGAACTGAACACTGATTGTTGCAACCCGTACAGCAATGCGGAATTGACGCTGACGCTTCGTCTGGGGTTCCGGCAGATCAATCCCGCTGGCGGCGTCAATACCGGGACGTATCATGACGCTGATGGGCAACCGCGCAAGATTATCAGATGGAACCCCGCCGCCTGGTCGAGTTGGAAAGCGAGATTCGTCTCCTCCGCCCAGTCGTTTTGGACGGGCAAGTTTTGGCTGATCAACGATTCATTCAGCTTTCCCTACAAGCACCAGGGAGTCATCTATTTTCCGAATGTCTGGTGCCGCTTGAAACTTGTCGGCAACGAGGCGACAACGCCCGGTAATCATCGCACAATCGATGTTGTGCGCCTCGATCCCAGTGTGAACTGGTTTGGCTCACATGACACGCTTTATGACAGCAAGGACATGGACAGCATCCATAAAGAAACAACCTCCACGGGCAAAAAAGTGATGCAGCGCGCCCATGTGCACGAAGTCGGTCATCTGCTCGGCCTCGATCACGTCGATGTCGGCAAACCCCATTGCCCGGCATCGGGCGACACAAGTGCCGATGTATGCTATGGCGTCTCTGATCACGACATGCAGTCGGTAATGGGTTTTGGAATGCAGCTTCGGTCTGAACATGCCTATCCTTGGCGCGAGTCGTTGCGCCATTTCGCGCGGGAGGAAATGTTTTCGAAAGTGCTGTCGGCGTTGAGTTCTGCCAGCCATGCACGGTCTCTCCTGGGTACGCCCATTACATCATTGTCATCGGTGTGGTCGGCGAAGATGCAGCGGCACTATCCGAGAACCGAGGCAGAAATGAAGGCCGGAACGCCCGCCTCCACCATACGACCGCAGCGAAGAGGTATTTAAAAATGAAAAAACAGGCGAAACCATCGTGGGCCGCGGCTTCTGTTGCAATATTGGCCTTGGGAGCGGTCTTGGCATGCTTGCCGATGAGTTCGGCGTATGCAAAAAAACCGATGAGGTGCAACGATGATGCAATAAAACAGTCGATCTGCATCTATCAGGCCATCCTTGCCGACGTGGATAAAACTTACCGCCCACGTGGCGGCGGTGGGATCGGTTCGATCACAGAAACCACGACCATGGCTTACAAAGTAAGGGTCTTTCAGGAGGGTCGAACAGATCACATAGACTACACAGTCAGGATTGGCGCGGGCGGAAAGGTTGAGATCGTTGACAAAAAGAAGAGCACAAAAAGCCATGGCCCCCCACACACACCATTGGAATTTCCAATAAGTTGGAGTTGGGCGATTGCACCTATATATCATATTTTTTTCCCCCCGTGCACTTTCCCACTCCGTCATTCCCGCGTGTTTTTGGCGGATATCCTGCGTCTTTTGTAATCCGATGAAGAAACAGGCGAAACCATCGTGGGGCGCGGCTTCTGTTGCAATATTGGCCTTGGGGGCGGTCTTGGCATGCTTGCCGATGAACTCAGCGTATGCAAAAAAACCGATGAGGTGCAACGATGATGCAATAAAACAGTCGGTCTGTATCTATCAGGCCATCCTTGCCGATGTGGATAAAACTTACCCCATGCGCGGCGGCGGCGGGATCGGTTCGATTAAAGGAACCTCGACCTGGGATTACAAGGTGAAGATCTTGCAGGAGGGTCGAACAGATCACATTGACTACACAGTCAGGATTGGCGCTGGAGGAAAGGTTAAGATCGTCGGCAAGAAGGAGAGCACGGAAAGCCATGGGCCTCCACACACACCATTGGGGCCTCCAATAAGGCGGTAATCGTCGGATACGGCGTACTGCTACAAATGAAGGCCGGAACGCCCGCCTCTACCATACGACCGCAGCGAAGAGGTATTAAATGAAGAAACAGGCGAAACCATCGTGGGGCGCGGCTTCTGTTGCAATATTGGCCTTGGGGGCGGTCTTGGCATGCTTGCCGATGAACTCGGCGTATGCAAAAAAACCGATGAGGTGCAACGATGATGCAATAAAACAGTCGATCTGCATCTATCAGGCCATCCTTGCCGACGTGGATAAAACTTACCGCCCACGTGGCGGCGGCGGGATCGGTTCGATTGAAGAAACCACGACCTGGAATTACAAGGTGAAGCTTTTGCAGGAGGGTCGGATAGATTATGTGGACTACACAGTCAGGATCGGCGCGGGCGGAAAGGTTGAGATTGTCGACAAGAAGGAGAGCGCAGAAAGCTTTGGGCATAAAACCAAACCATTGGAATTTCCAATAAGTTGGAGCTGGGCGATTGCACCTATATATCATATTTTTTTCCCCCCGTGCACTTTCCCACTCCGTCATTCCCGCGTGTTTTTTGCGGGAATCCAGCGTCTTTTGTAATCCAATCAGCATGACTCTTTTTACCTCACATGCTTTGGACTGTTTGTCGTCGCGAGGCGTTTGCTGTCAAAGGTAAAGACGCTGGATTCCCGCTTATCAAGGGAATAACGGGGAATTCAGAATGTAAACCCGCGTAGGTTGGGATGAGCGAAGCGAATCCCAACATCCAACCGACCACAAAAACGTTGGGTTTCGCGAAGCTCAACCCAACCTACACCCAACCCGCCATCCTTTACAGCATTTCGCGGCGTTCTTTCAGCAATTACCCTCTCCCGCAAGCGGGAGAGGGTGCCCCGAAGGGGCGGGAGAGGGTTTCGCAAAGAATCCGAGACGTGCTTTATTTCCGTTTTCCGAGACGACTCCTAAGGAACCTCCGCATTACCCCTGCTTTTACCGCTTGTCATCCTGCGCGCAGTCGCAGGATCCATGCAACGTCTGGATTCTGCGACTTCGCTTCGCTGCGCGCAGAATGACGGGAGGGGTTTTGCAGAGAATCCCTAAAACGCCACCGATACCCCGAAATGCAGCCTGGGGGTGGCTCTTCCCTGCCCCCATCCCAGATCGACCGCCAGCGGACCGGCGGGGCTGAGCCAGCGCAAGCCGACGCCGTAACCGGTACGGAAACTGAATTCTTCTCTCGTGTCCGCAGCGTCGCCCGAATCGACAAAAGTGGCAAATCCGATGGATGGGCTGAACCAGTGCACGAGTTCCACGCTGCCCGTAGCGAGGATGCGCCCCCCGACGACAGCGGAACCTTCTTTCACGCCCAGACTGCGATAGGCGTAACCGCGCACCGATTGCGTCCCTCCCGCGCGAAACAGAAAGTCCTGCGGCACGCCGTCCCGCGAATCTGCAAAGGTGTAACCGCCCTCGGCGCGCAAGGTCAGCACGTTATCGCGGCTCAGGGAGATGTATTTCTGGATTCGCCCATAGACACGCCCGAAGTCATTGGCTTGCGGCGACAAACCCAGGCCGCCGCCCAACTGAATTTCGAGCACATGCCCCTGGCGCGGATCGAGAACGTTATCGACCGCGCGCCAGGTTCTCCCCAGGTTCAGGGTAAGGGTGTTGTAGCTGCTTTTTTCGAAGTCCTCGGGATGAATCGACTCGTGCTGCACCCGTGCACTGAGCTGGGTTTCAATATGGCCGCGTTTGATGGTGCGCGTCACGCCTACCGCCTGGGTGTCGATCTTGAGTCCTTCCAGGTCGCTGCGATCCAACCCTACGCCGAAACTGTCACGATAGCGGCCATGCCTCGTCGGCGGCAGGAAAAGATCGGCGTAAAGCGATTGCCGCCGCTGTTCCAGCCGTAAGCCGCTGGAAAGCTCCCATCCGTTCCCGAACAGGTTGAGATGGCGATACGCGGCCTCTACCCGATAGCCGGTATTACTCGATGCGCCAAGGCCGAATCTGAGGCGGCGCGGCGGCGCTTCGGTAACGGCGACCCGAACGGGCACGGCTGCCGCCTGTTGCGGATCCGGGTCGATGCTCACCACCACGACCGAGAGTTGCGGCGCGCTTTGCAGGGATTCCTGAAAGGCCAGAAGATCGCGGCGGCGGTAGATGGCGCCTTCCCTGAGCGTGTTGTAGCGGGCAACGAAATCGGGCGGCAGATCGCGCAAACCGCTGACTTCGAGCGCGCCGAGGCGAAAGGTCGGCCCGGTATCGACCACGATTCTGACTTGCACTTTGGCAGCATCGGGATCGACTTCGGCTCTCGATGAAACGAATTTGGCCGCCGCGTAACGTTCACCGCGCAGGGCGTCGAGCAGAGCCTGTTTGGCCGATTCCCAATCCGCTTGCCGGAACGGGGTTCCGTTCGACATGCCCCAGTCGCGCCGCAGTTGTTCGTGAAGCGTTTTCAGTTCGTCATCGATGTCGGATTCCTGCACCTCGCTTTGAAACCGGATGTCGACTTCATCCACGACGGATCGTTGACCGGGTTCGACGACGAGCCGCCAGCGTGCAGAATCGGAACGGTCGATGCGAATCTCAGGGGAAAAATAGCCTTCCGTGGCAAGCAACGCGGCCACTTCGCGGCGGGCGCGGCGCGTGAGCGCGGAGCGGTCCGGCCCCGCCTCGGGGATGGCGCCGGGATCCATGCGCAGCAGGTAGACGTATTGTTTGAGCAGCGCCTGAACTTCCTGCGGCGCGTCGAGTTCAACCGTGACGACTTCGTTTGCGAACGCGCTGAAACAAAAAAACAGGCAAGCAAAAAACCATGACCCTTTCCGGCACAAACGCGAGAAGCTCGTTTTAGAGCGTTTTTGATTTAAACGAATACAACCCCTGGATTCCCGCCTTCGCGGGAATGACGGGGAAAATACCCAGTAATGCGTCATCCCCGCGAAGGCGGGGATCCAGAAAAAACCGGGTAGCGAGTCCATACTGTATCTGATTAAACAAAAAACGCATTAAATATTCTCTGCAAAACCCCTTCTGTCATTCTGCGCGTAGCGAAGCGAAGTCGCAGAATCCAGACAACGCGTGGATCCTGCGGTATCAAGCAGGATGACAAGCGGTGGATGCAGAGGTATTCCCTAAGGCACATGCCATCTCCCTCCAGAGGGTTTTCAGGGTGCCGGGTCGAGATGGTAGGACGTGACCCGTTCGACTTCGGCGCGCGAGCCGAGGATGACCGGCACGCGCTGATGCAGCCGCTCCGGAATAATGTCGAGGATGCGGGTGCGTCCGGTCGTTGCGGCGCCGCCTGCCTGTTCGACCAGCATCGCCATCGGATTGGCTTCGTACATCAGCCGTAGCTTGCCGCCTTTCGCGCGGCATTTTTCGTCGAGCGGATACATGAAGATGCCACCGCGGGTCAGCACGCGGTGAACATCGGCCACCATCGAGGCAATCCAGCGCATGTTGAAATCGCTGCCGCGCGGCCCCGTCTTGCCTTGCTGCAATTCGGCAATGTAGCGCTGCACGGGCGCTTCCCAATGACGGGCGTTGGAGGCGTTGATCGCGTATTCGCGCGTCTCGGCGGGAAGGGTCATGAATGGGTTGGTATAGATGAAATCGCCCGTTTCGCGGTCGAGCGTGAAGCCGTGTACGCCGTCTCCCACGGTCAACACCAGTTGAGTCGAGGGGCCGTAAGCCACATAACCGGCGGCAATCTGGTCGCGCCCCGGCTGGAGAAAATCCGCTTCTGTCGGGGTTTTGTCCTTTGCCTGCGGGTTGCGCAGCACCGAAAAAATGGTTCCGATGGTGACGTTGACATCGATGTTCGAGGAACCGTCGAGCGGATCGAACAGCAGCAGGTAGTCGCCCTTCGGGTAGTTGGGGGGGACAGGGTAAATGGTTTCGAGTTCTTCCGAAGCCATTGCCGCCAGATAGCCGCCCCATTCGTTGGCCTGGAGCAGAATTTCATTGGAAATGACATCGAGTTTTTTCTGTTCTTCGCCCTGAACGTTCTCGGTTCCAGCCTCACCGAGCACCCCGGCCAACGCGCCTTTCGACACCGTGACGCCGATTGCCTTGACTGCGCGGGCAACAACTTCAAGCAGCAGCCTCAAATCTGCCGGTACGCGGGCAGCACGCTGCTCTTCAATGAGAAACTGGGTCAGACTGATACGTTGCGACATGACGGCTCCCGGAAGAAAAACTGAAATATGGACATAGATTATCTCGCTTTCGGCACGACATCGCATCATTATGAAACCACTCGTAGGGGCGAATAATTATTCGCCCTTGCCGCAGCATTGCCGATGGGCGAATAATTATTCGCCCCTACAAAACACACCCTGAACACCGTGCCAGCCGTGGGGTTTGGGGCACGTGGAAAAACATCCCGTTGTTTTCTAAAAAACATCCCGTTGTTTTTTGACGCATCCTTGAGAAGCTTGAATCAAGGTATGATCCTCGCTCTCTGGCACGGAACTTTCCGCGCAGCGTTTCGGTTGCGTGCCGCGTCTCATGCCCCATGTCAACTGCTGACCTCCGATGTCCATGAACGTGATGGTGCTCGGTGCCGGCATCGCCGGCGTCACTACCGCCTGGTTTTTGCACCGGGCGGGTTTTTGCGTCAGCGTCATCGAACGCCGCTCAGAGGCCGCGCAGGAAACCAGTTTCGCCAACGGCGGCCAGATTTCGGTGAGTCACCCGGAACCCTGGGCCAATCCTTCTGCGCCGTTCGTCGCCTTGCGCTGGCTAGGCCGCGCGGGTGCGCCGCTCAAACTGCGCCCAAGGCTGGACCCGGAACAATGGCAATGGATGGCCGGATTTTTGCGCGAATGCCTGCCGTGGCGCTCCCGTCGCAACACGGCCGCCATTGCTGCGCTGGCCGTTCACAGCCTTGCCGAATTGCGCCAGTTGAGAGAGGAAGCCGGTATTGCCGATGCTTACGACGCGCAAAGGCGCGGCATCCTGCACCTGTTCTTCGAAGCCGCCTCGTTCGCGCGCGCCAAAAACCGCGTCGAGGAACTGGCCGCTTTGGGCATCGAACTGCGGGCTTGTTCTGCCACACAATGCGCCGAGATCGAACCTGCGCTCGCCGCGAACGCCCCGGCAGGCGGGCTGTACGCGCCGGACGATGAATCCGGCGACACGATGCGTTTCAGTCAGGCATTGGCTCAGGTTCTCGCTGCCAGCGGGGTGCGCTTTCATTACGGCGCGGATATCGAATGCCTGCACGTGGGCGATGGGCAACGCATTAAAGAGGTCGAAATCTGCCACGCCGGAGGCCGCGATACGCTGCCCGCCGACGCGGTGGTGATTTGCCTGGGCAGTCACGGGCGGCGTTTGTTGCGTCCACTTGGCGAACGATTACCCATCTATCCGCTCAAGGGTTATTCGATTACCGCGCCGGTGCGCGATGCTGCGCGCGCGCCCCTGGTGAGCCTGACCGACGAATCCCGCCGTATCGTGTGTTCGCGCCTCGGCGAACGCCTGCGCATCGCGGGCACGGCCGAGTTGGGCGCTAACAGTCTCGAAATCGATCCTGCCCGCATTGCCGCCCTGCTGGAGTGGGCAGAAACGCGCTTGCCCGGAGCCATCGAACGCGAACGTGTCACGCCCTGGGCCGGTCTGCGTCCGGGCACCCCCGGCGGCGTGCCCATCGTCGGGCGCAGCAGGCGTCACGAAAATCTCTGGTTCAATACCGGCCACGGCACTCTGGGCTGGACGCTCGCCTGCGGTTCGGCATCGGTACTCGCGGCGCTGATGCGCGGAGAAAAACCGCCGGTTGAATTTCCGCTTTGGGGCGGGTAAGGCTAAATTCTCCCGGTACATTCCCCTTCGGGGGGGCAACAGACGTTTACGTCACTTGACAACACCCAGAAATACCGCCAGGCACCGCTCAACTTCCACCAATGTTTTCGCGTCGATTCGTCCGAAAGCTGAACCCACCTTGTCTCGCTTTACGGTCATGGTTTTATCCACCATCACCTGTGAAGGTTTCTGCAAGCCATTTGTTGCACTTGGCTGTACAGTGATGCGGAGCAGCGGCGCGGCGATGAGCATGCTGGTAACAGGTAGAACTGTCACGCTCGTGTGCTCGCTGAACTGATTGGCCTGAATCACCAGAGCGGGTCTTGGTTTGCCAAAATCGCCTTGCATGGAGATGGTCACAAAGTCGCCGCGCATCATTCCGTCCAGTTCTCCATGTCTGCCAAGGCTTCGTCCATGAACTGCTGCATAGACGCATCAGCCATGTCAGCTTGAGCTGCCAGGCGGCATTGGCGACGACATTCCTCCGCGAAGTCTTGCCGACGTGTATCCGGCACCCAGATTTGTACCAGGCGCAGTCCCGCCATGCGCAGCGCGTCGCGGTGCTTCTGAACTCGTGAATTGACATGTGCCATGAGCGCCCCTCATGTTGTTACATGCAACATGCTACGCCTTCTACTTGTTACATGCAACACTTTCTGGGGCAGTTTTTGTTTAGTTATGCACAGCATGAACCGGTTTACCCGGATTTTCTGGATCCACTTGAACCGAAACTGCTCTAAGGATTCTCTGCAAAACCCTCTCCCGCAAGCGGGAGAGGGGATAGAGTCGTGCTTTATTGGTAGATAGCCCGATAATATGCATGGGGAAAAATACACCACAGGAAACTCACCATCAAAAAGATTCTGGATCATTATTTCAGTTTGTAATGACTCAATGGAAACGAGGTAAATCATGAAACATTTGCTCACATTTACTTCATGCCTGCTGGTTTTTGCATTGGCCGCTTGCCAAAGTACTCAGACCACAACGAATTTGGCTGATCCTGGCCACGGCTTGACCGAACCTGTCCCGGATGCCGTGGATTTTCATGACAGGTTCAACCCCTCGATTGTGATTTCGCGCACTGTCATGATTTATGAAGGCGAAATCGAAAGCGTGGGAAAAGTAGTCATGGAACTCAAGCTATCGCCAAAAAAACCGGGGCTGTTGAGTGGTCGATACTTTTTTGCCCGCAACGGCTACGACATTCCGCTTGAAGGGACGATGGACAAGTTGGTCGAACCGAAGCCGGTGAAAACTGCAAGGGGCGCTCCGCAGTATGAGGGATTCGACAAACCCCGCGCCATCTGGAATATCCGGCAAAGAACCGGTTGCTGTCTGAAAGGTGAATGGATAGATCAGCATACCGGCAAGGCGCATCGCTTTGAACTGAAAGATGTTTATCTCAAGGGACAGGCCCAGTCACTGGGTTTCGAGGTTGACGACCATGGCAATAATTTGCCTGATCCTTACAGATTTTTGCAGATAAAAGCCATTGCCAAACCGGTTGATGAAGAAACGGTGAAAGGTCAGGTGGCGTACCGGATGTGGGAAGATCCGCGCACCGGGGTTCAATACCCCCGCCTGACACGCCATCCAGACCCGAAAGTCATGGCGAGAATCAATTTTCTTCTGGAAGAAAAGCACGGCAGATTCGCCACTGAAATGTTGTGGGCGCAAAGCGGGGACGATCAGGAATGCGCCAATGCAGTGGGAAATGCCCGTGTCGAGTATTTGACTCCCACTTTGATGACGATAATTGAAAGCGGCACATTGCTTTTCTGCATGAGTGACTTTTATCCATACGTGCATCCAGTCACTTTTGATCTGGTGCGAGGTGAATACTTGAATTGGAACCGCTTGTCCAATCTGTTCGTTGCCGGGAAAGATGAAAACGGAACCCGGCCTGTGCCCAGCCCGGCTTTTCGGGAATGGGTGAACCGGCTGAAACAGGAAGACAGCAAGACATTTTCCGGGGAAAAGGATGAATACGGTTGTTCTCTGGATGCGGAAAAATTCTGGGATGTTTATTTTGTCGAATCGGATTCGCTCGCTATCAATGGGGTATCCAGGTGTTGCTCTCCCTGTGGAGGAGAGAGTGTCGTCCTGCCTTTTTCCAGATTGAAACCCATTCTCAAACCCGAAGGACTGCGCTACCTTTTTCCGGAACACGCTCCAAAACAAAACTGACCACAGGTCTTGCCGCCTCTTTTCCTGACATCTCGCGTAACGTAGGGGCGGGCCTTGTGCCCGCCCATGCGGCCATAGCACACCTGAAACAGGGCAACCACAAGGGTTGCCCCTACACCCGGCAATTGGAATGGGTTCTGCAGAGACTCCCTAAACAGCGGTGCAGGCGGGAGGCGGGGCCGTCTCGTTTTCCGGAAACGTCTCGGTTTCAGTGTCGAAACCCGTTTTTTTCAGGTGAAAAGCCAGTGCCGTGTCCATTGTTTCGACGTGGTTGTCGAACCAGGGCGGGAGTTCTTCGAGCAGGCGGCGGCCCAGGAAGAGATCGCCTTTTTCGATGTGCTGGCGCACTTCGTTTGCCACGGCCAGTACGCGGTCGTGCTCTTCATGGTGGCAGGCGACGGGAAAGTTCGTCGCTTCCATCCAGCGGTTTTCCTGGTTGAAATGTGCGGCGGTGTGTTCGATGAAAGCATCGAACTGTTCGAGAAAGCCTTCGCTTTCCGACCCGGCAGCAATGAGTGCATTGCAGAATTCAACGAATTCCCGATGCGTTTCGTCCATGCGGGCAATGCCCAGGACGTAGCGTTCATTCCACTCTATGATCGTTCCCCTTTTTTACTTGATGACTTTCAGATGCGAACCGCGCGGGGGCGGAGGCGGAGGCGGGCGTTCGTCTGGCGGTTCCGTACCCGTTTCAGCGGAGTCTGGCGCTTTTCCGGCGTTTTCCAATGCGTCCGATATCTCGAAGGCCATGCCCTGTCCGTTTTCTCGCGCGTAGATTGCCGCGACGTTGTTGATCGGCACGACAATCTGATGCGCCACGCCATTGAAGCGCGCCTGAAACGTTACCTGCTCGTTATCGATCTTGAGTTGATGGGTTGCCTCGGATCCGATGTTGAGCACGATCTGCCCTTCATGGACGTAGCCGGAAGGAACGCGTGTGTGCTGGTCGACCTGTACTGCGATGTAAGGGGTAAAGCCCTGGTCGGCACACCATTCGTAAATGGCGCGGACCAGATAGGGCTTGGTGGATAGCATGGACGGTTCTTCCCCGTTAACGCCGCATGACCTTTTCGGAAGGTGTCAGGGCATCGATGAACCCCTGACGGCTGAAGATGCGTTCTGCGTATTTCATCAGCGGTGACGCAGCCTTGGGCAGTTCGATGCCGTAGAGTTCGAGCCGCCAGAGCAGTGGGGCAATGGCGACATCGAGCATGGAGAATTCGTCTCCAAGCATGAATTTCTGCTTGGTAAACATCGGCACAAGCTGGATCAGGTGATCGCGTACATGGGCGCGCGGCTTTTCAGCGCCTTTCTGGTCGGCTTCGAGCGCCGGGATGTGTTCGAACATCTCGCGCTCGAAAGTGTGCAGCAACTGACGTGCGCGGGCGCGCATGATCGGGTCGGGCGGCATCAACTGCGGGTGTGGAAAACGCTCATCGATGTATTCGTTGATGATGTTCGCTTCATAGAGCACGAGATCACGATCTACCAGCACCGGCACCCGGTTGTATGGGTTGATGACGGCAATGTCCTCTGGTTTGTGGTAGAGGTCAACATCGATTATTTCAAAATCCATGCCCTTCTCGTAGAGCACGATCCGACAACGATGACTGAATGGATCAGTTGTGCCGGAATATAAATTCATCATAGTTGGATTGCTCCAGGGGGTCAAAAACGAAAGCGCACCGCATAACGGTGCGTGAAAAGGTCAAGAGATATCAAACAACAGGATACACGCAGAGCCGAAAGCTCTGCGTGCCCCTGTTCGCAGTCAGTGAATATTCTTCCAGTAGGTTTTCCCAAGCATGTGGGTCAGCACGTAGAAACCGGCAAGAAAGATCAGAACGAAAATACCGATGGTCTTCCGAGTGCCTGCAACGGGTTCGCCCATCCATACCAGGAACGAAACGAGATCGGCCACTGCGTCATCGTATTTTTCTGCCGACATGCTGCCGGGAACGGCAGGCGCAACGAGTTTGACGTTTTTGACATTGTTTTTGTCAAACGTCACCTCGGCGGTTGCCTCGCCTTGCAGATCCCACATCGCGTGCGGCATCCCGATGTTGTCGAAGGCCTTGTTGTTCCAACCTGTCGGGCGGGTTTTATCCTTGTAGAAGCTGCGCAGGTAGGTGTAGAGGTAATCGGCGCCCGAACCGGCCCCGGAAGCCTTGGCGCGCGCGATCAGGGAGAGATCGGGCGGTGCTTTACCGAACCAGGCTTCGGCATCGGCAGGGGTCATGGCGACAGTCATCATGCTGCCAGCGTTTTCGCCCGAGAAGATCAGTTCTTCCTCGATCTTCTCTTTTTTGAACCCGATTTTTTCCAACTGGTTGTAACGCACCAGCGAGGCGCTATGGCAATTCAGACAGTATTTGACGAACGTTCTTGCGCCATTCTGGAGCCTTTGTTGATCGGTGCTGACCGGTGCCTTGTCCAGGTGTATGGCGGCAGCCGCCATTGCCAGGGCCGGGACAAAAAGAACGACACCAGCGAAGCGCTTGAGGAATTTGATTGCGTGCGTTTTCATTTGAACGTCACCCTTTCTGGAACCGGCTTGCATTTGTCGATTTTCGACCAATACGGCATCGTCAGGAAAAAGAGGAAGTAGTAGATGGTCCAAAGCTTGGTGTGGAAGGCGCCCGAAATCAGGATGCTCAGCGGACTGGAATCCTTGCTCGGTGTGTAGCCGAAGAAGTGATACTCCACACCCTTGGTACCCAGGAAACACAACATCGCGAACGAGACCACGAAGAACGCAAGCAGCACTTTGAAAATCGGGCCACGATAGCGGATGGATTTCGCCGGGCTGCGGTCGAGCCAGGGCAGGAAGGCCAGGATGAACACGCCGGCAAACATGGAAATCACGCCCCAGATCTTGGCGTCGATCCAGAAGAAGTTCCAGGTCATCGCGCGCAGCATCGAATAGAACGCCGTGAAGTACCACACCGGGGCGAGGTGTTCCGGCGTAGCCATGGGATCCGCAGGCAGGAAGTTGTTGTACTCCAGGAAATAACCGCCCCCTTCCGGCCAGAAGAAAAGGACCGCGAAGAAGAACATCAACATGATGACATTGGCGGGGAGGTCGTGACCGATCGTGTATTGCGGATGGAAGGGCACACCGTCGAGAGGAATGCCGTTTTCATCCTTGAATTTCTTGATTTCCACGCCATCCGGGTTGTTCGAGCCAACTTCATGCAGCGCCAGGATGTGCGCGACGACCAGCCCGAGCAGCGCCAGTGGCACAGCGCAGACATGGAGCGCGAAGAAACGGTTCAGTGTCGCGGCGGCAACCACGTAATCGCCACGGATGTAAGTCGAGATATCATCGCCGACGACAGGAATCGCCGAGAAGAAACTGAGGATGACCTGCGCACCCCAGTAGGACATTTGCCCCCAGGGAAGCAGGTAGCCCATGAAGGCTATCGCCATCAGGCACAGGAAGATCAGAACGCCGAAAATCCAGACCAGCTCACGCGGTTTCCGGTAGGAGCCGTAAAGCAGGCCCCGGAACATGTGCAGGTAGATGACGATGAAGAAGAACGAAGCGCCGGTCGAGTGCATGTACCGGATGAACCAGCCGCCCGGAACCTCGCGCATGATGTACTCGACGCTTTCAAAGGCAATCGGGAGACCGGCGGGCGTGAGATTGGCATTGGGCTGGTAGTGCATGACCAGGAAAATGCCCGTCACGAACTGAATGATGAGCACCACGATCGCCATGGAACCGAAGAAATACCAGAAGTTGAAATTCTTCGGCGCATAGTATTCGGACAGGTGCGCTTTCCAGAGAGAGGTCAGCGGAAAGCGGGCATCGAACCACTCCAGCGCGTTACCAAGGCGCGTCCCGTCCGACTGGTATTTCGGGAAATTGCTGTTCGCGGCCATGTTTTAAGCCCCCTTCGAATCAGTAGGATCTACGCCGATGGTGACGAGGTTGGGATTAGCGGGATCAAACATGTGTGGTGGAATCTCAAGATTGGTCGGGGCGGGCTGCCCCTTGAACACCCGCCCGGCAAGATCGAACAACGAACCGTGGCATGGACAAAGAAAGCCGCCTTGCCAGCCCGGCTCCTGCACGCCTTCGTCTGTGCCGGGCTTGAGCTTGTCGGTCGGCGAGCAGCCGAGGTGTGTGCAGATGCCGACAGCGACAAGATATTCTTTGTTGATCGCGCGCTCCGCGTTTTTGGCGTAGGCAGGTTGAGCAGATTTTTCGGAATCCGGATCGCTGAGTTTTTCTTTGACGGCCTCCAGCGAAGCGAGCATTTCCGGAGTGCGCCGCAGAATCCATACGGGTTTGCCACGCCATTTCACCACCATCTTTTCGCCGGGAGCAAGTTTGCTGATATCGGCAATGACCGGCGCGCCAATGGCTTTTGCCCGTTCCGACGGAGCCAGGCTGGCAACGAACGGCACTGCAGCCGCCGTCACGGCTGCGCCACCGAGCACAGATGTCGCCACCAGAAGATTCCTGCGCTCGGAATCGCAGCCTTTCTTTTGATCACTCATGACCCTTTCCTCAGTCTCTTGGGACGAAACTTGCGAATACTGTCGGATTATATCCGCCAAATGCGTTCAACGACAGAGGTAAGCCACTTTTGCCGTAAAAGCAGTATTGTGAATCCCTGCCACGTTGCGATTGGCACTTTGACCCGTTTCACCAATCCACCCGTTCGATGCCGCCCAGCGAACGCCCCAGGAACCGCTCCCCGATGGTCTGGAATCGCAGCGGTACATCGGTTACGAAATAACGGTAAGCCACAGCTTCCTGGCTCTCCGCAGCCAACCCCGCTTCCTGCAACCGGGCTGCGGCGAGTTCGGCAGTCGTTTCCGCCGAATCGATGAGTTTGATCTTCTCTCCCGCCACGTCGCGCAACAGCGGTTTGAGCAGCGGGTAATGCGTACACCCGAGCACCAGGCTGCCGACTTCCTCGGCCAGCACCGGGCGCAAATACTCCTGCGCCGTCAGCCTTGTCACCGGATGATCGAGCCAGCCTTCTTCCACGAGAGGCACGAAGAGCGGGCAGGCTTGCGAGCAGACGCGCGCGCCGGGATCGAGCGCGTGTATCCGCCGCGCATAGGCGTTGCTGTTGATCGTGGTCGGCGTACCGATGACGCCGATGCGCCCATTCCTCGATACGGCCACGGCAGCACGCGCGCCAGCTTCGATGACATCGAGCACCGGAATATTCCCGGCCCGTGCAACCACGACTTTCAGGGCCACGGCGGCCATCGTGTTGCAGGCAATGATCAGCATCTTGACTTCCTGCCGCAGCAGGAAGTCGGCAATCTGGCCGGTGAAATGCTCGATCGTCGTCACCGATTTGACGCCATAAGGCACGCGCGCGGTGTCGCCGAAATAGACGATGCTCTCCAGCGGCAAGCGTTCCATCAGCGCACGAACGACGGTCAGACCGCCTACGCCCGAATCGAACACGCCAATGGGGCGGTTGTTGCCTGATGCGTTCACTCCAGCACCACGGCAGCAAATTTCCGCTTACCCACTTGCAGGATGACCCGGTTGCCCGCAAGAAGCAGTCGGCTGCGATCCTCGACGCGCTCACCGTCGAGTTTCACCGCGCCTTGCTCGATCATGCGCGAGGCTTCCGAGGTAGTTCCGGTCAGACCCGCTTCCTGGATGACCTTGAATACCGGCATACCATTGCCGACAACAACCCGCACTTCGGGAATGTCATCGGGGATTTCGTTTTTCTGAAAACGCGCCTCGAAGTCGGCAAGCGCATCGGCGGCAGCCTTCTGGCCGTGGAAACGGGCCACGAATTCCTGCGCCAGCATCACCTTGACATCGCGCGGATTGCGCCCGGCTTCGACCTCGGCTTTCAATGCCGCGATTTCGCTTGTTTCTCGGAACGAAAGCAAATCGTAGTAGCGCCACATCAGGCTGTCGGAGACCGACATGGTCTTGCCGAAGATTTCCCTCGGCGGTTCCGCAATGCCGATGTAGTTGCCCAGCGACTTGGACATCTTGTTTATGCCGTCCAGCCCTTCAAGCAACGGCATCATCAGCACGCATTGCGGCGCCTGACCATAATGTTTCTGCAATTCGCGCCCCATCAGCAGGTTGAAACGCTGGTCGGTTCCGCCCAGTTCGATGTCGGCCTTCATAACCACCGAATCGTAGCCCTGGCAGAGTGGGTAGAGAAATTCGTGAATCGAAATCGGCTGTTCGTTCGCATAACGTTTGGCAAAGTCGTCGCGTTCGAGCATGCGCGCGACAGTTTGCTGCGCGGCCAGGCGAATCATCCCCGCCGCGTCCATTTCGTTCATCCAGGCCGAGTTGAAGCAGATCTCCGTTCTGTCCGGATCGAGAATCTTGAATACCTGCTCACGGTAAGTTTCGGCATTTGCAAGCACCTGTTCGCGCGACAGGGGCGGACGGGTTGCATTTTTGCCGCTCGGGTCGCCGATCATGCCGGTGAAATCCCCGATGAGGAACATGATGTGATGGCCGAGTTCCTGAAAATGGCGCAATTTGTTGAGCAAAACCGTATGCCCGAAATGCAGGTCGGGTGCTGTCGGATCGAATCCGGCTTTTACACGCAACGGACGGCCAGTTTTCAACTTTTCGACCAGTTCGGCCTCGATCAGTAACTCTTCGGCTCCGCGCCGGATCTGATTCATCGCGGCCCCGATTTCTTTCATTCGTTTCTCCAATAAGGTCACACTTGCCGATCCGCAGTCTTGCTAGACTTCAATCAAGCTCTCCTGAAGAGAGAGAAAACTTCCCCAATCAAGAGTCTGAAATGCGGACAAGAAAAAAGAAGATTTTAGCCGAATTGCGGTGGCGGCTCGATGCTCTGCGTTGGACACTCGCCAGATATTTTGGCCAAATCGGCAAAATGAAACAGTGCCCAAGCGGGCTGCGGTGGCGCATGAACGAGCTGCGCTGGCGGCTTGCCGGGTTGAGCCGGACGCGGCGCGTCAAATCCACTTCTCTTTCGGAGAGTGTAGCCGAATTGCCCTGGCGGTTATTCAGCAGTAAACGAGGTTTGATTGCCGGCGCCCTTGTGAGCATTTCAGCGATTGGCGTTGCCGCTACCTCGGTCGTTACGACGCCGGAAGAACCCGTTGGAATACAAACCATCGTAGAAAAGCTCGCTGTCCTCCCGGAAGAAATTTCCACTCCCGGCCTGCCCTACGTTTATGAGGAACACATCGGCCCCGGAGACACGCTGCAATCCATTTTCCGCCGCCTGGGCATCTCAGACCCGGCCGCTCTGACTTTTCTTCAGACAAACCCGAAAGCCGCCAGGGCCGTGCAGCAATTGCGCACCGGCTCCTCGTTGACTGCCGTTGTCAATTCCTCCGGCCATCTGTTGTCCATGCGTCTGCCGGTTACGGTCGATGGCGATTCCATCGAAATTTCACGAAACACGGCAAACCAGTCATTCCATGTTTCCAACACGCCCGTCGCGTTTGAAAGCGGTACCGAAATGCGTAGCGGCGTCATCACGAATTCGCTCTTTGCCGCAACGGAAACCGCCGGACTGCCCGACAGCATTGCCATGCAACTGGCCGACCTGTTCGGCACCGAAATCGACTTCCACTCCGATCTGCGCCAGGGCGACACGTTCGGCGTAATCTACCAAACCACATATGACCGGGGAGCACCCACACAAGCGGGCCGTATTCTGGCTGCCGAGTTCGTCAACCAGGGCGTGCGCTATGCCGTTTTTCTCCACACCACAACCAACGGTCGCTCGGAATACTACAAGAGTACGGGTCAGAGCCTGCGCAGTTCTTTCCTGCGTTCTCCGCTCGAATTTTCCAAGGTTACGTCCAACTTTGGCCGCCGCGTACACCCGGTTCTCGGAAATTGGCGCAATCATAGTGGCGTGGATTTCGGTGCCCCAATCGGAACTCCTGTGCGGGCAACATCGGATGGCGAGGTCAGTTTTATTGGGCGCTACGGCGGCTACGGCAAGCTCATCGTCCTCAAACACCGGGACAATATCAGCACAGCCTACGCCCATTTGAATGCCTTTGCCCCCGGTCTGAGCGTCGGCGAAACCGTCAGGCAGGGCGAGATCATCGGGGAAGTAGGCGCGACAGGCCGCGTGACGGCTCCTCACCTGCACTACGAGGTTCGCATCAACGATGTCGCTCAAAATCCGATGACGATGGCGCTGCCGAATTCTGAACCTCTGCGTGGCAAGGAACTTGCCCGTTTTCGCGAAAACACGCGCATCCAGCTTGCCCGGCTTGAACTGCTCAATCGCCGCATCGCGGCCAGCGAAGGTGAAAATGACAAGGCAGGCAGATTGTAAGGGCGACCTGCGGTCGCCCGTTGTAGGGACGACATGCGGTCGCCCGATATGCTGCACATTCGATCACGTAATTCACCGGGCGACCACAGGTCGCCCCTACACCAACCCCGGTCATCCTGCGCGAAGTCGCAGGATCCATGCAACGTCTGGATTCTGCGACTTCGCTTCGCTACGCGCAGAATGACGAGAGGGGTTTTGCAGGTTTTCCTTAAAATCTGAGCACCGGGGCGCGTCTGAGCGCCCCGTTTTTTGAACCGGGTACGTGCCGCTCAGGCCGAAAACGACGATCCGCAG
Organism: Azoarcus sp.; assembly: GCA_031277415.1. Lineage (GTDB taxonomy): Bacteria > Pseudomonadota > Gammaproteobacteria > Burkholderiales > Rhodocyclaceae > WRNU01. The sequence goes on along the minus strand of JAITMK010000131.1, from coordinate 28,030 downwards.
CCGCAGGTGTTGGTTGCGTTCGGATTGCGTATCACGAATTGCGAACCTTCCAGCCCCTCGGTGTAGTCGATCTCGGCTCCGACAAGGTACTGATAGCTCATCGAATCCACGAGCAACGTCACCCCCCCCTTTTCGAGCGTCACATCGTCTTCGTTAACTTCTTCGTCGAACGTAAAACCGTACTGGAACCCGGCACAGCCGCCACCACTTACGAACACTCGCAACTTCAGGGCGGGATTGCCCTCTTCTTCGATCAACTCACGCACCTTGCCGACTGCGCTGTCGGTAAACACCAGAAAGTCCTGGGTGTCGGCTTCCATATCCATTGTTTGCTCCTCTGTCATGGGCTGCCCTGCCGGGCAGTTGCGCATGATGCCTTGCGCGCGCAGGCGCGTCAAAGCAAAGATTTTATCCTGCGTTATTTTCTTCTGTCTCTGCGTTATTTTCTTCTGCCGCCGCCTGGGGAACGTCGCCTTCGGTTTCCGTTACAGCGTCGCCTTCGGTTTCCGTCACAACATCGCTTTCGGTCTCCGTCACAGCGTCGCTTTTGATTCTCGTCACAACATCGCTTTCGGTTTCCGTCACAGCGTCAATATCCTGCAAGCCCTCGGCAACAGTTTTGAGCGGCCCTGTGTAGGGACCAAGACAGCATTCAAGGATATCGCTCAGGCAAAGAATGTCCTCGATGGCTGCCAGCGGAAAACCACGCCGGGTTTCGTCCCGCGTGTCGCGCAACAGGTTCTGCAGATAAGCCTGACATTCGCGCGTGCCCCATAACTTCTGCAAACGTTCCACGATGTGTGGCATGGTTTCAAGACTGTGTATCGGTGCAAGCGTATCGGTGAAATTGTCCCAATCGACCAGCCAGACATTGAAGGTTTTGTTCAACTTCTGGGCAATCTTCTCGAATTCGGTGCGCTGCCCGTTGGCCCGATAGACTTCGAGCAGCTTGAGCCAGGGTGCAAAAGCCTCTTTCGGGTAATTCTCGACGAAGTTCGCCAAAGCTTCCGCAGCACTGTTGATGCGTCCAAAGCTCAACATGAGATCGGCCAGTTCGATGGTCGAATCATGGTTCCGGGCATTTTTTCCCGGTAACAGTGCTTTCAGGCTCTGCGAATCAAGCTCGGGCGACGCCGAATCCCAATCAGGCAGGGCAGGAACAAAAGGAAGAGCCCGGTGAGGTTCGGTATCTGAGGCAGGCGCGACCGAGGCGATGTCGATGAAAGATGGGGATGATTTCTCAAAACTGAGCGGTTCCTCCTGTCCCCACAATTCATCGATGCTTTTTGGCCTGTTCAAGCGCAACAGGAAGATGACACAAAGGGCAAGGGTAAAAATAGAGATTCCGCCAAGCAGCCAGTTGAATGAAGCGCCTGATTGCGGCGCCGGTGAGGGTGTGGGAGCCGGAGGTTGTTTGAACTGTTCGAGCAATTTTTTTTGTTCGTCTTCGAGTGCAAGCAGTCTTTTCTGCGCTTCCTCGAGATCGTTTATACGTCCCTGCAGTATCTGCTCGGTTTCCCTGTGTTCCTTGAGCGCAGCCTCTAAATCTGCCAGGTTCGGGCAATTGCTTCTGGAAGCGGCTCGTGCGGCTTGAGAAGCCCTGGGAGGAACGGCCAATGCGACGGATGACATGCAGATAAAAGCAAACATGCCCGCGAGCAGAATGGCGATTCCTGTTCGTCTTGTTTTCATGGTTGCCAAGTAGATTAGAGAATCTCGTCATTGAAGAATGCTTTGATTATCGTACCGCATTATTGGTGCAGCAGACAGGCCAAGAATGTAACAAATGCCAACTTCGTTGAAACCAGACAGGCTGGCTTACTTTAGAATAGACGGAAACTTTATCGGCCAGGAGCGTTAAAACCATGCCGGATGACGGCAAAACGCATGAAAAAGCACCCATGTTCGAATGTGCTGCGCGCACGGATATTGGTCTGCTTCGAAACCGCAATGAAGACTCTTTGTGGGTCGATGCCGGACGTAGATGGTTGCTGTTGGCCGATGGCATGGGGGGGCACAGTTCAGGCGACCTGGCTTCCGCGATGACCATTCACTATGTACTGGACCGCCTGCTCGCCACAGCCGAGAAAAACGAAAACCCCGATTACGCCAGTGCGCTCACCAACAGCATAATCGATGCCAATGCCGCCATTCGCAGCGCGGGAAAGCAATCCGCAGCCGCTTATCCGATGGGAGCGACTTTTGTCGGGGCTTTATTGAGTCCTGGTGAGCTAATATACGCGCACGTTGGTGACTCGCGCCTGTATCTGCTGCGCGAAGGCACTCTGACGCAATTGTCGCGCGATCACACCCTGATTCAGGAATCCATCGATGCCGGAAACCTGACGGTCGAGATGGCGCAAAATCACCCTTGTCAAGGATTACTCACGCGCGGTCTTGGAGTGCAAGATAAAGTAGAACCCGATACCGGTATTTGTACATTGCATCCCGGTGATCGTTTGCTACTGTGCACAGATGGTTTGACAGACATGATAAACGAGCATGAAATTGCCAGACTGCTCGGAATGTCCGTCCGGGCCGATGAAGTAGCAAAGAGCTTGATCGAGGCAGCGAACTTCGCTGGCGGACGCGATAACGTTTCCGTTATCGTTGCGTGGTTCAATGAATAGTCTCGACAAGGTGGTGGACGATGCGCGGGTAGCGCAGCTTGCAAGATAAACGTTAATGGATGTGAGCAATGCCGAAGTTGATTCTCAGCATGGATGGACTGGTGCTCAAAGAAATCGTGCTCAGCAAGGAGCGCACTTCTATCGGACGCAAACCCGCCAACGACATCCAGATCGACAATCTTTCCATCAGTGGCCAGCACGCGGTAATTACTCGTATTTTGGGCGATGCGTTTCTGGAAGATCTCAACAGCACGAATGGAACCTACGTCAACGGGCAACCCGTGAAAAAACATGTGTTGCACAACAATGATGTCATCGAACTCGGCAAATACCGGATCAAGTACCTGGTCGACTCTTCCACCCCGGGAGTATCGGGAACGGAACTGGTCGACACCGCCGCTCTGAAGCCTTTTGAAATAGGGACACTCAACCCGGCCGAGCCTTTGCCGGCCGGAACGAGCACGGTTCGCACGCGCAATGCACTGAACGAAAACGCAAAATCCATGAGCACGTCGGTCGGCCATCTGCTGGAACATCTCGGCGTCATTCAGGTATTGACCGGCGTCAACACCGGACATGAACTCGAACTGAGCAAACCGGTAACGACGCTTGGCAAACCCGGTTACCAGGTGGCCGTCATCACGCGGCGTGAACAAGGCTATTTCATTACCCACGTCGAAGGTCAGGTGTATCCGCTGGTCAATAACGAACAACTCGGTATTCAGGCACGCAAGTTGAATGACAACGACGTCATAGAGATTGCTGGTGTTAAAATGGAATTCTTTTTGCGTTCCTGAGCAAGCTTTGGGTGTACCCTTCGCGGTGAATGACATGAACACGCGTCTCGCGCAGTCTCCGCCATTTATGGCGGAGTCAAGCGAGGCAAAATATGACTTGGCGCCGAAGGCGCCCCAGTACCGTATCGAGGAATCCCCTGCCTCCAGGCAGGGGCGACTCAAAAAACCAGGTTGGACGCCAAAGGCGCCCAGCTTTCGTGGCGCAAATTCCCAGGGACCGGCCAGTTCAAAAAAGCGGTTTCCGGAATGTCGTGACTTCTTTCATCGCCCATTACTGAGGGCAAATGATAAGGTTTCGTCCTGACTTGGAGAGACCACAGTGGGGTATGCGGATTTGGTAGAAGATCAATGAAGTTGAAAGTGCTTGGTTGTAGCGGAGGAATTGGCTGCGAGGATTCTCGTACGTCCTCGTTTTTCGTCGATGATGATGTGCTCGTCGACTGCGGGACGGGTGTGGGCGATCTGGGATTCGAAGAACTGCGTCGCATCAGCCACGTTTTTGTCAGCCATTCCCATATCGATCATATCGCTGCCATTCCTCTGCTGGTCGATTCCATCGGCGAAGTCTGCCGCCACACGGTCACGATTTATGCGACGCCGGAAACGCTGCACATCCTGCGGGCGCACGTATTCAACTGGCTGGTATGGCCGGATTTCACCGCCATCCCGGATCGCCGCTTCTCCTATTTGCGCCTGCAATCGATTCAAATTGGAGAATCATTGCAACTGGGAACACGTACTTTCACGGCGCTGCCGGTGCTCCATACCGTGCCCGGCGCGGCCTGGCTCCTCGATAGTGGCGAAACTCAGTTGATCTATTCGGGAGATACAACCTACAGCCCCGACCTGATCGCCGCCATCAACACCTGCCAATCCCTGCGTTACCTGATCATGGAAACGGCCTTCCCGGAAGAAATGCATGCAATGGCAATAGCGGCTCGTCATCTGTGTCCGGGCATTCTGAAAACCATGCTCAATGAGTTGACCGTATCGCCGGAAGTGTTCATCAGTCACCTCAAACCAGGCATGAGCGACCGTATCATGGAGCAGGTCGACGCTCTGAACACGCATCTGCGTCCAACGCGCCTCATGCGCGGACAAGTTTTTGAATTCTGAACACCCACACGAACCGGTGAGGGCGGGTAGAATTCCTCTTTCCGGAATTTTCTGAAATCCCGCCCATGTACCGCCTTGCCCCCAGCCTGCTTTCCGCCGATTTTTCCCGCCTCGGCGAGGAAGTGGAAAACGTGATTGCCTCCGGCGCAGACTGGATACACTTCGACGTGATGGACAACCATTACGTCCCCAACCTTACGTTCGGGCCGTTGGTGTGCAAGGCCATCCGCCCATTGACGAAAGCGCCCATCGACGTACATCTGATGGTAAAACCGGTCGACCGGATCATCTCCGGATTCATCGAAGCAGGCGCAGATTTCATCAGCTTTCATCCCGAAGCCTCCGAACATATCGACCGCAGTCTGGCCCTCATCCGGGACGGCGGCGCAAAAGCGGGCCTGGCGCTCAACCCGGCCACCCCTCTCCATGTGCTCGATCATGTCATGGAACGGCTCGATTTCGTCCTGCTGATGAGCGTCAATCCCGGTTTCGGCGGACAAACGTTTATCCCCGGCACACTCGCCAAGCTCACTGCGGCTCGCGCGCGGCTCGATGCCTGGGGCCAGAAGAGCGGGCGGCGCCTCCTGCTCGAAGTCGATGGCGGCGTAAAGGCCGACAACATCGCCGACATCGCCCGTGCCGGAGCCGACACCTTCGTAGCCGGTTCCGCCGTGTTTGGAGCCGGGCACGACAGCGATCCGCACCGCTACGACACGATCATTGCGCGGTTGCGCGCCGAACTGGCTACGGTAAACACATGAATCGGCGTTTCGCGGTAAAAGCGATCCTGTTCGACCTCGACGGCACCTTGCTTGACACCGTTGCCGACCTGACCGAAGCCGCCAACCTGACGCTGGCCGAACTGGAAAAACCGGCACTCAGCCAGACACACGTTCTCAATTTCGTGGGCCGGGGTGTCAACGACCTCGTCCATCGCTGCCTTGCCGAAAGCGACGAACCTTCCGTTTCCGAGGTTGCCGACGCGCACGAAATCTTCCGCCGCCATTACGCGCGCGTAAACGGCCGGACTACGCGGCCCTACCCCGGAGTCCCGGAACTCCTTGCAGCGTTTGCCGCGCGCCATCTGAAAATGGCTGTCGTCACCAACAAGTCCTCTGTCTTTGCATTGCCGTTACTGGAACAATTCGGCCTCACGCGATATTTCGGCGCGTTCGTCTGCGGCGATACCCTGCCCGTAAAAAAACCCGATCCCGCCATGATTCACCATGCCTGCAACCTGCTTGGAGTCAAACCGGAGGAATCCCTGATGATCGGCGACTCCATCAACGACTCGCTCGCCGCGCGCGCCGCGGGTATGCCGGTGCTTCTCGTGAAATACGGCTATAGCGAGGGGATGCCGGTGGATACCATCGATTGCGATGGGCTACTGGACAGCGCGTATCAGATTCCGGATTACGTCCTGGACGCGTAAAAAACCGGCATCTTCCCCGAAGGAAAGATGCCGGTTTGCTTCGAAATGCTGCTTTGGCTTAGAACAGAGGTTCTTCGAGACCGAACACCGATTCGCCGCCTTGGCTGATTTCCGTTGCCATCGCCCTGGCTTGAACCAGATAGTGTTGCGCGAAGAAACGGGCTGTCGCCAGCTTGGCCTTCAAGTAGCCGTCAGTTGCACCCGCGTCCAGCTTCGCCTGCGCAATTTGCGCGGACTTGGCCAGCAACCAGCCACCCACCACGATGCCGGTGAGCTTGAGGTAGGGGACGGAACCGGCATGCACGACTTCCGGCGCGCTGCCATAGACGCCGATCAGCCATTCGGTCGCGTCGATCTGCGCTTGAACGGCTTCTTTCAGGAGCTTGCCGACGTCACCAAATTTGGCATCACCAGCCAGTTTATCGGCATAAGCGGCAATATCCTTGTACAAACCGCGAGCGGTGAAACCGACGTTCCCCGCTTCATCCTTTTCACGCGCGGTCTTGCGGCCAACCAGGTCATTGGCCTGAATGGCGGTCGTGCCTTCGTAGATCGCGGTGATGCGGGCATCACGCAGGTATTGCGCCGCGCCGGTTTCTTCGATGAAGCCGTTTCCGCCATGAATCTGGATACCGTCGTTGGCAATATCGATACTGCTCTCGGTGCTCCATCCTTTGACTACCGGCGTGAGCAGTTCGACATAAGCCTGGCTTTGCTTGCGCACCGCCGCGTCGGGGTGATGTCCGGCCTTGTCCATGTTGCCGGCGACGAAATAGGCAATCGCGCGCATGGCTTCGGTACGGGACTTCATGCTCATCAGGAGACGGCGCACATCAGGATGGAACAGGATGGGCTTGGTTTCCTTGGACTTGTCGCCGATGATCGCGCCCTGGATGCGTTCGCGAGCGTAGGTCAGCGCATGCTGGTAGGCGCGCTCGGCCACGCCGACGCCTTCCAGACCCACATTGAGCCGCGCATGATTCATCATCGTGAACATGTAGGCCACGCCCTTGCCTTCCTGCCCGACCAGCCAGCCTTTCGCACCGGCATTGTCACCATAGGACATGACCGAAGTAGCACTGCCGTGGATGCCGAGTTTGTGCTCAAGGGCCGAGCAGATCAGGTCGTTACGTTCGCCCAGGCTGCCATCGTCGTTGACGAAGAACTTGGGAACGATGAAGAGCGAAATGCCTTTCAGGCCAGGATCGGAATTGGGCAGGCGTGCAAGCACGAGATGGATGATGTTCTCCGCCATGTCGTGTTCGCCCCAAGTAATGAATATCTTGGTGCCGGAGATTCTGTAGGTGCCGTCGCCGCTGGGGTCTGGTACGGCCTTGGTGCGGATGGCGGTCAGATCGGAACCGGCTTGCGGCTCGGTCAGGTTCATCGTGCCCGACCAGGTACCGTCAGCCATTTTGTGCAGATATTTTTCCTTGAGTTCCTCGGAAGCGTGGTGGCGGATCGCCTCGATCGCCCCCAGAGTCAGCATTGGGCACAGCGCGAAAGCAATGCTGGCAGAACGCCACATCTCATTGACCGCGATGTTGACGAGATGAGGCAACCCCTGCCCGCCAAACTTGGGATTCACCGGCATGGCATGCCAGCCGTTTTCACAAAAGAGGTTGTAGGCGTCCTTGTATTCCTGAATCGTGGTGACAACACCGTCTTTCCAGACTGGCCCTTTCTTGTCGCCTTTCGGGTTCAAGGGATCAATAACCTCGGATGCAAATTTGGCCGCTTCTTCCAGAATGGCATCCACGGTGTCGGCATCGACTTCCGCAAAATCGGGCAAATCAAGAATTTCTTGTAACCCTGCCATTTCGTTCAGAACGAAACGCATGTCAGCCAGTGGTGCGTTGTAAGTACTCATTAAGTCTCCCTCCTGAAAACGTTTTGATGCAAAACAGTAACTGCAACAATTTGAACGCAGGTTCAACCCAGTGCAGCCGTTAACTCCGGCACGGCGGCAAACAAGTCTGCCACCAAACCATAATCGGCCACCTGGAAGATCGCCGCGTCGGCATCCTTGTTGATTGCCACAATCACCTTGGAATCTTTCATACCGGCCAAATGCTGGATCGCTCCCGAAATCCCGATGGCAAAGTAGAGCTGCGGCGCAACGATCTTGCCGGTTTGCCCCACCTGATAGTCGTTGGGCACAAAACCGGCATCTACCGCAGCACGACTCGCGCCAATTGCTGCACCGAGTTTGTCGGCCAACGGTTCGAGCATCTTGTTGAAGTTTTCACCGCTGCCCAAACCACGGCCCCCGGAAACGATCACCTTGGCTGCGGCGAGTTCCGGCCGAGCGCTCTTGGTAACTTCACGCCCAAGCAGGCGCACGAGACCGAGATCATCTCCTGTTGCCACAGGTTCGATTACCGCGTTGCCGCCTTCCCCGGCTGGATCGAACGCGGTCGTGCGAACGGTCAGAATTTTGATGGGGTCGGCGCTTTTTACCGTCGCCAGCGCGTTACCGGCATAGATCGGACGCACGAAGGTATCCGGCGCTTCGACCGCAATGATGTCGCTGACCTGGGCAGAATCAAGCAATCCCGCCACACGGGGAGACAGGTTTTTACCCGCAGTGGTAGCGGGGGAAACAATATGACTGTAACCGGAAGCCAGACCCTCGACCAGGACGGCGAGGTTTTCCGGGACTTGCGCCTCATACTGCGGCGCATCGGCGACAAGCACCTTTGCAACCCCCGCCACTTTGGCGGCAGCCTGACTCACCGCACCAACATTGGCTCCGGCTACAAGCAGATGAATGTCGCCGCCGAGTTTTCCGGCAGCAGTCACGGCATTGAGAGTCGCACCCTTCAGGGTAGCGTTGTCGTGTTCGGCAATGACGAGAATGGCCATGATCAGATCACCTTTGCTACGTTCTTGAGTTTATCGACCAACTGACCGACATCGGCCACGATGATTCCTGCGCTGCGCTGTGGCGGTTCGGTCACTTTGAGAGTAGTCAGTCTCGGAGCGACATCCACGCCCAGATCGGCAGGCTTCACTGTTTCAAGCGGTTTTTTCTTTGCCTTCATGATATTGGGCAAGGTGGCATAGCGCGGCTCATTGAGACGCAGATCGACCGTCACTACCGCTGGCAACTTGACCGCCAGTTTTTCCAGGCCGCCATCGATTTCACGGGTAACGGTGATTTCGTCCGTATCGGGAACCAGCTTGGAAATGAATGTTGCCTGGGGCCAGCCAAGCAGCGCGGCAAGCATCTGCCCTGTCTGGTTGGCGTCATCGTCAATGGCCTGTTTGCCCGCGATGACCATTCTCGGAGCCTCCTTATCGACAATTGCTTTCAGGAGCTTGGCGACTGCCAGTGGTTGTAAATCGGCATCGGTCTCCACCAGGATGCCGCGATCCGCACCTATTGCCATTGCGGTACGCAACGTTTCCTGCGCAGCTCCCAAGCCAGCGCTTACAACGACAACCTCGGTGGCATGGCCGCCTTCCTTCAACTTCACAGCCTCTTCCACAGCGATTTCGTCAAATGGATTCATACTCATTTTCACGTTGGCCAAATCTACACCGCTGCCATCCGCCTTGACGCGGATATTGACGTTGTAGTCGACCACACGCTTAACCGGGACCAGGATTTTCAAAGTAGTCTCCTTTGTTTTAGATCGGTTAAAAACTGCAACGAGCGCCTCCCGGTTGTAGCTCTGCCGGGGTTGGTGATTATGCCATTACGACCCGAACAAATCATGTTGCGCCGCAAAATGCAAAAGTACCATTCCTGTTCTCCGCGCTACGTTACCCTTCCATTTAAGACAGGTGTTCACCTGCATCTATCATATTAGCCGCTGTTACCGTTTCCTTCTACTACATTTATCAAAAATTACCGCACCTTTTTTCCAGCAGCGGCAACGCCATACGGGCATTGCCGGAAGTGGCCAAAACAATTTCTTCAAACGACAAACCGCGCAATCCGGCGATGGCAGATGCGATACGCATAATATTTTCCGGCACGTTCCGCTCCCCGTGCATCCAGGCTGGCGGCATGTCCGGCGCATCAGTTTCGAGCACGATCACATCCAGCGGCAATTCCGTTGCGAGACGGCGTATGCGGCGTGACCCGTCAAAGGTCGCCGCTCCGCCAAAACCGAGTTTGAAACCCAATTCGATGAAAGCCTCCGCCTGCTGGAAACTGCCATTGAAAGCATGTGCGATACCTCCCATGACCCTGGTTTTCCGCAAAGCAGCGAGCACGGCATCCTGCGCCCGGCGCACATGAAGAATGACCGGCAAGCCGTGACGGCGCGCCAGTTTAAGTTGTGCGGTAAAAAACGCCTCCTGCCGCGCAGTGTCGAACCCCGGAACATGATGATCCAGCCCAATCTCCCCCACGGCTACGGCACAACCCTGCGCGAGCAGAGAATCGAGCGCATCGAGATCAGATTCATCGGCGTCATCGACATAAAGCGGATGAATGCCCAGCGCCGGAAAAATGCCGGACGTCGTTTCGGCCAGTTCCAGCACCCGCGCAAAACTCGCCCTGTCGACGGCGGGCACGACAAACCCGGTGACGCCCACCGCATGTGCCCGCGCAAGCACCTCCGCACGATCCGGATCAAATTCAGCCGCGTCGAGATGAATATGCGTATCGATCAACACTGAGAGCAAAAATAGTTTCAACCCGCCTGCGCCGCGCGCACGATGAGCGCTCGGCCAACCGAGCGCCACTGCAAGCGTTCTTCCTCGAACGAAGCTGCCGTGAGCGGTAATTCCTGCAACCATCCTGGTGGAGTTGTAACGATGAACCCGCGCCTCGTCCGGGTCAGGATGACATCCGGCACGCCTCGTTCATCGCGGGCGCGATGAATCACCACTGCCAGACGCAGACAGACGATCAACAGCCAGTCCGGCATTGACGGATCAATCTCTTCCACGCGTTTGAGCCTGCCGCGATGGGCCAGCACGAGCCGCGAGAGCCGCGCCTGATCCACGCGCGAAAAACCCGGCATATCGGCATTGGCAAGGATATAGGCACTATGCTTGTGACAACCTGCGTGAGCAATGGAAATGCCAACTTCATGCAAAAGAGCCGCCCATCGCAGAAACCTGCGATCCATATTGGCCGGATCGGCGGCAGCCGGATCGATCTGCGCGAACAGGGCGCAGGCTGTATCGGCCACCTGCCCGGCCTGGCGCATATTGACCTGGTAACGGCTCATGAACGCATCGACCGTGGTATCTCGCAGATCATTGCGGCAATGGCGGCCCAACAAATCGTAAAGCACGCCCAGCCGCAAAGCTCCTTCCGAAAACTCCATATGTTGCAGGCCAAGCTCGCGGAACACCGCCATCATGATCGCCAGCCCTCCCAGGATGACGGGCCTGCGGTCGCTGTCCAGAGCGCACAAATCGACAGCATCCAGATGACCGGCGCGCAGAAAAATCGCGCGTAACTTCTCCAGTCCGTCGCGGGTGATTCCCCCCGCCGACAAACCGTTCCCTACAAGGATTTCTTCCAGCGCCCTGGCCGTGCCGCTGGAACCGACCGCCAGATCCCAGCCCAGTTTACGGTAATCATGAGCGATTGACTGCAATTCGCGGCATGAGGAAAGTTCCGCCTCCCTGAAGCCGTGTTTGCCAATCTTTCCGTCAGGAAAATAACGCAGGCTGTAACCGACGCAACCCATATAGAGTGAATCGAGCAATACAGGCTCGAAGCCCTTGCCGATGATGAATTCGGTCGACCCGCCTCCAATATCGACAATCAACTGCTGGCGATGCGGATCGGGCAGCGTGTGGACAACCCCCAGATGAATCAGACGCGCTTCCTCGCGCCCGCCGATCACTTCGATGGGAAAACCGAGTGCCTTCTCTGCCTGACGCAGAAAAATTCCCGCGTTCTTGGCAACACGCAGGGTATTGGTTGCCACGGCACGCACCGCCGCAGGCGAAAAACCCGCGAGCCGTTCATGAAACAGACGCAGAGCGGCGATGCCTCGCTGACAGGCTTCATCACTCAACCAATTGTCCGGCGACAACCCCGCAGCCAGCCTCACAGGCTCCCTCAACCTGTCGAACGCATAAATCTGCTCATTGACGACGTGCCCGACCTGGAGACGGAAACTGTTTGAACCCAGATCAATTGCAGCAATTGCATCCTGCATCGTAGCGGCCTGAAAAATTGGGCGACTTCAAAGAAAGGACTCTAACCTTCCCGACTCATCATTGCGAGAGAAACCGTCCGCAGCACGCACCACTCGGCAAAAAGCAATGTGCCGCTCCAAAGCAACATTGCTGTTATTTTCGCCGTTACGGCAGAAATGTCACATAATCACGTCATCGTCCTGTCAGGAACAAACGCCATGGCCGCTCCGCTCAACTCCCCCCCCTACGACGCGGAACACTTCATCAACCGGGAACTCTCCCTGTTGCAATTCCAGCGCCGCGTGCTCGCGCAGGCCGCCGACCCGACGGTTCCGCTCCTCGAACGGCTTCGCTTTCTGTGCATCGTATCGAGCAATCTCGATGAATTTTTCGAGATCAGGGTTTCCGGTATCCGCGAACAAATCCGTCTTGGAAGCAATGCCGCCAGCACCGACGGCATCCTGCCTACCGAACTGCTCGCATTCGTCAGCGCCGAGGTGCACCAGATCCTGTCTGAACAATACGCGCTGCTCAATGACGACATCCTTCCCGCACTGGAGCGTGAAGGCATCGTATTCCTTCGGCGCGGCCTTTGGGACGAAGCGCAAAGCGCCTGGATTTACGATTTTTTCCGGCGCGAAGTCATGCCCGTGCTCACTCCCATCGGGCTGGATCCCGCGCACCCCTTCCCCAGGGTATTCAACAAGAGCCTGAATTTCGCCGTAGAACTCGAAGGGCGCGACGCCTTCGGCCGCGTCTCGAACACCGCCATCGTACAGGCTCCCCGGGTACTTCCCCGCATCATCCGCCTGCCGGATCGGCCCGGCCAGGCGCCCTACACCTTCGTCTTCCTCTCCTCCGTCCTGCACACCCACGTAGATGAAATCTTCGTCGGCATGAATGTGCACGGATGCTACCAATTCCGCGTCACCCGTAATTCCGATCTTTTCGTCGACGAAGAAGAAATCAAGGATCTGCGAGCCAAGCTCAAGGGCGAACTCCAGCAACGCAATTACGGCGGCGCCGTGCGGCTGGAAGTTGCCGACAACTGCTCGGAGCAGATGGCCGACTTCCTTCTCCAGCATTTCCAACTCGACCAGACCGATTTGTATACCCTGCCGGGCATCGTCAACCTCGTTCGGATGATGCAGGTTCCCGACTGGGTCGACCGCCCGGATCTCAAATACCCGCCATTGCGTCCCGGCCTGCCCAAATCGATCGGATCCCGGTGCGACATCTTTTCCGTTCTCCAAAAACGTGATGTTCTGCTCCATCACCCCTTCCAGAGTTTTGCGCCGGTCATTGAATTCCTGCGCGCAGGCGCGGACGACCCGCAAGTCGTCGCCATCAAAATGACCGTCTATCGCACCGGAACCGATTCCGTGCTCATGGAACACCTCGTTCGAGCCGCGCAAAAAGGCAAGGAAGTCACTGTCGTTCTCGAACTCATGGCCCGCTTCGACGAAGAAGCCAACATCTCCTGGGCCACCCGTCTCGAAGAAGCGGGCGCGCACGTCATCTATGGCATTTTCGGCTTCAAGGTACACGCCAAGCTGCTCATGCTCGTTCGCCGCGAAGCCAGCGGCAACCTGCACCGCTACGTCCACCTGGGAACCGGCAACTACCATCCCCGCACCACGCGCTTCTACACCGATTTCGGACTGCTAACCGCCAATGAACAGATCGGTGAAGATGTTGCCGAAGTCTTCAAGCAGATCACCGGCCTCGGGCGGGCATCCCCCCTCACCCATCTGTGGCAAGCCCCTTTCTCGCTTCAACCCAACGTCGTCGCTGCCATCAAAAACGAAACCGAAATCGCCCGTGCGGGTCGGCGCGGCCGCATCATCGTCAAGATCAACGCCCTGCTCGACCCCGAAACCATCGAGGCTCTTTACGAAGCCTCTTGCGCCGGGGTGAAAATCGACCTCATCGTGCGTGGCCCTTGCGCCCTGCGCCCCGGTGTGCCGGGGCTTTCGGAAAACATCCGAGTGCGCTCGCTCGTCGGACGATTTCTGGAACACCACCGCATCTTTTATTTTCGCGCCGACGGCGAAGACCGTGTTTACCTGTCGAGTGCCGACTGGATGCCGCGCAACTTTTTCCGCCGCATCGAAACCGCCTTCCCCATACTCGATCCGCAACTCAAGCGGCGGGTCATCAAGGAAGGCTTGCGCTGCTACCTTCTCGACAACACCCAGGCGTGGGAAATGCAGTCAGACGGCCGTTACCGGCGTAAAACCTCACACCGCACCGCATACTCCGCCCAGGCTACCCTACTTGCCGAATTGGCGGCAGAAGGGTAAAACGCCTGTCGGCCCGATTTTATGGACATCCCCCCGGGTACGGTTTGATGCCCGTCCCAAATATGATTAAGCATGTAGCAATTCGCACAAACAATCCGGGTTTCAAAGAAATAATCAGCATCCCGTCGCCAGGAGAAAGCAATGGCCTTGTATACATTGATAAAACGCTTTGAAGAAAAAAAACTTGTGGCAGATCAGGGAGATATACAATCTCAATATGACCTTGCCCGCATGTACGAAGAAGGCCAGGGGGTCAAGCAGGATGCAGGAAAAGCCATGCAGTACTATCTCAAGGCTGCCGAACAGGGACACGCAAAGGCTCAGTATGACCTTGGGCTGATGTACTCCAGGCTTCCGGCCAACAGGAAAAATGAAGAAGAAGCCATCAAGTGGATTCAGACAGCGATGGACGGATTTCGCCGGGCGGCTGAAAAAGGCGATGCGGAGGCACAATGCCGCCTCGGAGAAATATATGACATAGCGAAGAAAGAAAGCTATCGATACAACACCGTCAAAAGCGAAAACCAGAACAAAAGAATCAAAACGATTTCCTCCGCGCTGGGACTTTATTCCGGCGAAAAAGACGCCAAATGGTTTGAAGAAGAGTCCGCAAGATGGTTCCAAATGGCGACAGAAGGATTTCGCCAGTCAGCCGCACAGGGAGATCTGAAAGCCCAATTTGAACTCGGAGGAATTTACTGCTGGTTCATGGGCGGCAGGGAAAACGAAGAGAAAGGTGTGCAATGGTTTCAAAAAGCGGCTGAACAGGGACTCGTGGATGCTCAGTATGAGCTTGGCTATATGTACTCGACAGGCTGGTGTGTCGAAGAACAAGACGTTGCAGAAGCCTTGAAGTGGTACACAAGAGCGGCTGAACAGGGGCATTTCATGGCTCAAACGCAGCTCGCGAAAACATACGCCGGTTGCGATGACCTCATTACGCCCGATTATGCAGAAGCCATGAAATGGTATCGCAAGATTGCAGAAAATGGCGATGGAAATGCCCAATATAATATTGGAGTCATCTACGCAAAAGGTCTTGGAATTGCACAGAACTTTATCGAAGCCCAAAAATGCTTCAGAAAAGCAATGGAACAAGGTAATACAAACGCCAAACAGGCACTCCAGTTACTCGTTTCCTCTCTGAATGAAAATGCGGAGAATGGAAATGTGCTCGATCAGATTGAATTTTCTTTCTGATTTTTAGAGCGGTTTCGGTTCATTTCACGCAATTCACCGGGCGACCACAGGTCGCCCCTACGGAATCCCTGCAAAACCCCTCCCGTCATTCTGCGCGCAGCGAAGCGAAGTCGCAGAATCCAGACGTTGCATGGATCCTGCGGTATCAAGCAGGATGACAGGTGGTGGGTTATAAGGTAATGCAGGGGTTCCCTACCGGCATTCATTTCCTCCCCCTATACGGTTCCGGCAACTTTTCCCTTGCCCACAGTCTGAATCCACTTGACATTCTGAAGGGATGCCTGGCGTTGTCGGGATGCCTGTGTGACCTGCGCCCATGAATTCAGAATAGGACTCCTGCATAATTTTTGACGCTCCAATTTGCACGCCGTGCTGGATCTCTCGTGCCTGAAGCATCGTCTTCCGTGTAAGTAACGGAAACTTATTTGCGATGGCTTGCCCAGTAGCTGTCTTGTAGAAGCTCAACAACCCATCCAGTTCCTTTTTGCTGAATGTTTCTTGGTACAGGCGAATGTGGAGTGCCTCCTGCCTCTCCCAGGAAAATTCCTTTTGAATAAGGGCCAGCATTTTGTTCTCCATATCCTCTATGACCTTTTGTTGCCTGGCATCCAGAATCTGTCCTGCCCGCACCTGCTGCATGTTCACACGCACCATGAATCTCATCTGATCATGTGCTTCGGCTACTAAATCCCTGCTCTTGGTGAGTACTAACAGTTGTTTTATTACTTCTTCGCTACTTGCTGCTTCCTTGCTACCTGGTACTACCAAGGCATCTTCAGTTTCAGTAACCGATGCACAACCCGCGCCCAGTACAGCAATCATCAAGGCGAGGGCAGCGCGGCGAACGAATGCTTGCTTCATGGAGCTTCCCATTATGGAGTGAGTGAACGTCCGGATCAGAGATTTATTCCTTGCTGTTTAAGTTTCTCCATGATTCGCTGATTGAGCTGTGGTGCAAACGATTTACCCCATTGCTGCCCGACAACCATGGCTTCTTGCATGAGGGCGGGCATTAGCCTGATCGTTTTTTTCCCAAGATCGGTTGAATAAAAACGAATCATCTCCTTCACTTCGGCGGCGGTAAAGTATTTGTGATAGAGGGGGATGGTCAGTTCCATTAAAGCGCCCATATTTTCATCGAAGACCGCTGCGATTTCCGCAGGCAGAACGTTAAGTGCTTTTTCAGGAATGTCGGGACGGACTTCTTTCAGGGTTTGTATCATGTTGCTTACAACCATGTCGCTCATCTGTTTTCCGAGCGACAAAGCACCGGTCATCGTCAAGAGTTGCTCGATGTCTGCGCGCTTTTCGGGCGTTAGTTCTTCCGCCTTGGCCGGGATATAAGCGATGCTTAGGGCAAAGAGGACTATGAGAGCTTTGCAAAACTTCATGATAAGTTCCTTTTGACAGTGGGCAGGAGTGAGGTCCAACGTTTATGTTAACCGGCATCCCAAAGTGTAGCCTTGAGATGCCCTGCGAGCGAGGTTGAACATGTTGTCAGGATGCTTGGTGAAACCGGACATAAATTCAACCGAACGCGCGACCCGCAAAGAATACCACCTCCGTCTGCCGGAGCGGGACATACCTGCGAGGTAGGGGCGACCTGTGGTCGCCCGATACATTGCACATTCATTCACGCAATTCACCGGGCGACCACAGGTCGCCTCTACGGAAACGGTTTCAGGTAAACCAGGAAGCATGGACTGTTCAGGTGTCTGAACCCGTATTTGAACACGCGTCTCGCGCAATCTCCGCCATTTATGGCGGAGATTGCGCGAGACAAAGTATCACTTGGCGCCGAAGGCGCCCCAAGATCGTATCGAGGAATCCCCTGCCTTCAGGTAGGGGTGACTCAAAAAATATGGCATTCGGAAACTAAATACATGGTAATATCATTCCAGCCGGAGTTGGCATGGTAGACATTCCTGCTCCAAAAAAGTAGGCCTCTCGACGATCCTCGCGACAGGCGCCGTCATCCTCATACATGTGTGCATAGCCCTTATGTCGACAACAATCTTTGGAAAAACGCTCCCTGCCGGAGCCCCGGAATTTTCTGTTCCGACCCCCGAACGCCTTGGTGGAAAAGAACGCTTTCTGCTTCTGCTTTCAACCGACAAACCCATCTATAAGCCGGGTGAAACCATTTACGCCCGCGCCGTAATGCTCCGCTCCGACACCTTCTTCCCCATGCAAGACAACAGTGGTGTCGAGCTTACTGTTACCGGGCCCCGTTATGATGAACTTTTCACAACCTGGGCTCCTACCCAGAACAGCACCACAGGTTTTACCTGGGACATTCCGCATGGCACGCCCGGCGGTCGTTACAAGGCTTCGGTCACTGTAGATGGCTTCATGAAGGCCGAGCGATCCTTTGAGGTACGGGTCTACAATCCGCCTCGGCTGAAATCGCAAATCGAGTTCATGCGAGAGGGCTACGGCCCGGGCGATGAAGTCGCAGCCGTCGTAAACGTAAAAAGGGCCGAGGGCGGCGTGCCGGAAAAGGCGCGTGTAACGGCGATTGCCCGCGTTGACGAGGCCGAGGTTGCGCGTGTGAAATTATCTCTGGACAAGGAAGGCAACGCCAAGGTTTCCTTCAAATTGCCCAAAAACATAGAGCGTGGCGAAGGCACGCTGGCCTTCATGATTGAAGACGGCGGCGTGGTGGAAACCGCCACAAAAACCATCCCTATTCTGCTGCAAACCCTTGATATCGCGTTTTATCCCGAAGGGGGCGAACTGGTAGCCGGCCTGCCTGGCCGCGTCTATGTGCAAGCCCTGCGTCCGGACGGAAAACCCGCCGATCTGGAGGGTGAAATCATCCTGCTGGACAAAAACAACAACCCTGCCCCGCGTGCATCACGTGCATCTTCAGAGCCTGCGGCCAGGCTGACCACCACTCATGAAGGCCGGGGCATCATGGAATTTACCCCACAGGCCAAAGGGCGCTATGCCCTGCGCCTGCTCAAGCCTTCGGGCATCACCCGTATTTTTCCGTTGCCAGAGGTCACCGACTCCGGGGTTGCCATCAAAGCCCATAAGCCATCGTATGCTTTCGAGGATGAAATAAAACTGGATGTCAGGGCCACGGAAGATTCCGATGCAGCCTGGATCACTCTATATCATCGCGAACGGCTCGTCGCTCAAGCCAAACTCAAGGCCGGACAAAACGAAGTAAGCCTGAAACCCGACGATGTCGAAGGCGTGCTCATTGCTACTGTCTGGAACAAATCCGGCAAGCCGCTGGCCGAGCGCCTGGTATTCCGCGAGCCAAAATTCAAAGTGCAAATCGGCGTTGGCGTCGAAACCATTCCCGCCGGGTCGTCGCCCACGCCCGGAAGCAAAGTGCGCCTGAAAATCGAGACCAAAGACGAAAAAAACAACCCGGTGGAAGCCGTGGTGGGTCTTGTCCTGACCGACGACGCTGTGCTGGAGATGGTCGAAAAACGCGATCAGGCGCCCAGTCTGCCGGTGATGGTCTACCTTGAAAATGAAGTGAAAGACCTTGCCGACGCGCATGTGTATTTCGACCCCAAAAACCCCGAAGCAGCCCGCCAGGTCGACCTGCTGCTGGGCACGCAGGGCTGGCGGCGTTTTGTTCTCTCCCGCCTCGACGACGCCCTGAAAAACAACCCGGAAGACGTACGCCGCGCCCTTGCCATAGTTGCCCCTGCCCCTGATCAGATGCCGATGGCGGCAGGCATGGGCGAATTCAGATTTATACGCCGGATGGCTGCCCCGAAGGACGAGGATTTTCTCTTCCAGAACTTGGCGGAACTCGCCATGGAGGGCGCTCAGGACGGAGCGGCGCAACAGCCGGAACCGTTACCGTCGCCAGAACCGTTGCAGGACATGCCACCCGTACAGGAAGAAATAGCGAAGCCGGCGCCAGCGCCGGCGGCAGAGGCACTGCCAATGGCGGCGATTATAGAGGAGCCATTTGCGCGGGCGCGGATACGGCAGTATGACGTATACGTGCGCGAATACGCGCACAAGGCGCGCCCAGACCGCCGCCCCAACGACCGGGTGGATTTCACCGAAACCTTGTACTGGAATGCCGGAATACGCACCAACCCCCGGGATGGCCTGGCCACCGTGGAGTTTGATCTTTCCGACAGCGTCACCTCCTTCCGTCTGCGGGCCGACGCCTTTGGCAACAATGGCGCCCTGGGCGAGACCACACACGAAATCGCATCTCTTGAACCTTTCTACATCGAGCCCAAGTTTCCGCCCGAAGTCGTAACCGGCGACCGGATAAATCTTCCCGTAGCCCTTGTCAACTCCATGCCCCATGCGCTTGACAAGCCAGCCATTCTGGCGCGAGCCGAAGGTCTGAAACCCGGCGCAATTTCAGCCATGCCCAAGACACTATCCGCCGGATCGCGTTCTCGCGCGCTGCTTGTCCTTGAACCGGACGTTGTCGCCCAATACCTCCTCACTCTCAACGCAACGGCTGGCGGCTATACCGACTCGGTAACCCGTCCCATAAAGGTTTTGCCCCGTGGGTTCCCGGTGCAGCTGGACGCTTCCGGCATGCTTGGGCCGACCAAACCTTTTGGCCGGTCTTTCACCATCGCCAGCGAAATCGTGCCTGGCAGCATGCGTGCCGAGGCCAAAATCTATCCCACTCCGTTGGCCAACCTGGAAGAAGCCTTGAATGCGCTTTTGCGCAGCCCCTACGGCTGCTTCGAACAGACCAGTTCCACCAGCTTTCCGCTGGTAATGGCCCAGCAATATTTCCTGAGCCATCCCGGTGTTTCGCCCGAAAAAATCAAGAATGCCGAGAAACTTTTGGACGAAAGCTACAAACGCCTTATCGGCTTTGAGTCCAAAGACAGGGGCTATGAATGGTTTGGCGACAATCCGGGGCATGAAGCCTTGACCGCTTACGGCCTCATGCAGTTTACTGAAATGAAAAAGGTAATGGCCGTTGACAGCGCCATGGTGGAGCGCACCCGCAACTGGCTCATGGCTCGTCGCGACGGCAAGGGTGGATTCGAACGCAACACCAGGGCCCTCGACTCCTTTGGCGCAGCCCCGGTTCCGCTCACCAATTTATACATCCTCTGGACTCTGTTGGAATCCGGCGAAAACCCATCCGAACTCAAGGCTGAAATAAACGCCGCCAAAAAGCTGCTGGGCGAAACGAAAGACCCGTACCTGCTGGCTCTTGGCGCAAACATCATGTATCTCGCGGGCGAAAAAGAGGCGGCCCTCGCTGCTGCCAAAAAGATGCAGACGGCCCAGAACAAGGACGGCTATCTGACCGGCGCTGAAACCTCCATCACCCGTTCCGGCGGCGACGCCCTCAAAATAGAAACCACCTCGTTGGCCATAATTTCCTGGCTGCGTCTTGGCGATGAGTTCGCTGGTGCGGTTGAACAGGCCATGAGTTGGCTGTTTGAAAACTGCAAAGCCGGGCGCTTTGGCAGCACCCAGTCCACAATCTTGGTTCTCAAAGCTATCAACGCCTACGATGCCGCCCGCAGCAAGCCCAAAGCTCCGGGGAAAGCGCAACTCAAAATCAACGGCAAGCCTTTTGGCAACCCGATTGCCTTCGACAAAGACTCCAAGAGCGCCATCGTACTGCCGGATTTCAGCGCGGCCATGACTTCGGGCGAGCACAGGATTGAACTGGCCATGGAAGACGGGGCCGATATGCCCTTTGTCGTAACCGTAACCTACAACACCCCACAGCCTGCCAGCAGCGACGAATGTCCGCTGCTACTTTCTACCAGGCTCTCCTCTTCAAAAGTGAAGGAAGGGGAACTGGTGGACCTCAAGGTCAGAGTAGAAGCCAAGACCGACACTTCAATGCCTCTTGCCGTAATCGGCATGCCCGCCGGTCTTGAACCTCGGCACGAACGCCTTAAAGAATTGGCAAGCGCCGGGCAGATTGCGTCTTACGAAATAATCGGGCGCGAACTGGTGCTGTACTGGCGAGTAATGAAAGGCAACACCGAAGTAGACTTGAGCATACCGTTTACGGCCAACATACCCGGCATCTATACCGGATCGGCCTCGCGGGCCTACGCCTTCTACCTTGACGAGCACAAGCATTGGGTAAGCGGCGAAAAAATTGAGATAGAGGCCAAATAGCGTTGAAAAAAAGGAGAATTGGACGGGCGGCAGATTGCCGCCCCTATGGGCGGGCATGTGAACGGGAATCCAGCGTCTTTACCTTTGACAGCAAACACCTCGCGACGACAAACAATCCAAAGCATGAGGCAAAAAGGGCCGTGTTGATTGAATTGCAAAAAACGCTGAATTCCCGCCAAAGCTTGTCCCCGCAGTGATCCTGAGCGGGGAACACGCGGGAATGACGGAATGGGAAAGCGCGCGGGAACAAAACAAGTATGACATATAGGTACAATCGCCTTAGCAGAAATCAGGTGTTAATCAGGCTTTCCAATAGCATCAGTCTCAGCCTCTAATCGTTTTACTTCCCCATATATCCGTGCTGCTTCCTCATGTATCCGTGCTCCTTCATCATATATCCGTGCTCCTTCATCATGTATCCGTGCTGATTCTTCATATATCTGTGCTCCTTCCCTTGTTATCTGTGCTGCGTCATTCTTTATCCATGCTCCTTCCTCATATATCAGTGCTGCCTCCTTATATATCCGTACTGCTTCCTCATCCATCTGTGTGGCTTCATTTTCTATCCGTGCTACTTCTTTTTCTATCCGCGCTTCTTCCTCTTCTATCTGCACTACCTCCCTATTGATCCATGCTATTTTCTTATCCGCCCATGCCACTTTCCTTTCTATTCGCGCAACTTCCATGTCTATCCGTGCAACTTCCTTGTCTATTCGTGCAACTTCCTCTTCTATCTGCTCCACACGTATTTGGGACTGAATAAGCCGAAATCTACCTTTATTAGCTATTTCGCCACAATTAATTTCTAATACACTACATAATTTTGACAATACCCTAACATTTTCCGGTGTGTAGAAAAGCTTCTCGACTTCAAAAGTCAGAGCTTGTTCACGAGTAGCAATTGTTTCTTGAGATTCTGCCCGTCGAGTCAGCCCTAAAAATGTCAAAACTGCTGGTGCAAGACGTGATTTACGCATCATTACTCTCCTAAAAATTTACGTACATGCAGGCAAACTGCTTGAGAGGGGCAATATAGCCTAACGTTCATGATCGAGATAGGGGCAGTCCTTGCAGACTGCGCCCCTCCCATACCACCCGGCATGCCGCCTGTAATGGAAAACACAACAAAGCTAACTGCAATTATTACAAATAACTTTTTCATGCGACCTTCCAAATGCGGTGTAAGACACTAAAATACATGTGTTTGAACGCGAATATGGCGACTTGATCGCTAATTACATTCAGGCCACCTCTCTAACAATCCGCCATACGATAAGTCCGCAAATAGCCCCGCTGATGGCACCAATCGAAACCAGCAAATTCATTTCCTCTCTAGAAGAAATCCCCTCGTACAGAAGGGAAGAGATAAGGGCTGTAGTGGCGGCTCCGGCCATGAGTCCAATTATGATAGATGGAACTGAACGCAGATTGTATTTGTTGATGATTGCGCCAAACAAAATGCCTGCTGTGCACGCAGGCAAAATACCGGAGAAATATGCGAGACCCAAGGTGAGGACGAACACAGAAGGCAGTTCCGCGAATCCGCCTTCGAGCGCGAGCCAAAGTCCTAAAACAGCATTTCCAACCAGTGGTCCTATGATAGTAAATATGCCGACGGATATGGCAAATTTCGATAAAGGTTTCATAAGTTATAACCACATATAGACAAACAGATAAGAACATTATCATTTGGCTCGCAAGTGCAGTCAATTCCTACTCAAAACAGCGGATACCTCTTCGATTAGGGATTCTCTGCAAACCCCCTCCCCAATTGCCGGGTGTAGGGGCGAATAATTATTCGCCCATCAACAATGCTGCGGCAAGGGCGTAGGTTGGGACGAGCGAAGCGAATCCCAACATCCAACCTGCGGCAAGGGCGAATAGTTATTCGCCCCTACGGGACCGTGCATGCCCGACGTTTCCCCGTCATTCTGCGCGCAGCGAAGCGAAGTCGCAGAATCCAGACATTGCGTGGATCCTGCGACTTCGCTCAGGATGACAAGCGGTGGGTAATAGGGTACTGAAACTTAACGCCTAAGGCTTGATTCCGTGTTCACCGAATGCTGCCACGGTCATTTTCTCATTGCTTCCGTGAGAGCCTGTATTTCTCCTAGTCCTGCATTGGTACAGTTGGGCGTAGCCATGTGTTCGGAGGGATTGTTCGCGCATTCCTGGAGCTTCGCTTTGCGCTCTTTCTCATGTTCTTTGTACCACTCCACTGTACGAGTTGGTTCCGAGCAGGCAGAAAGCGTGAAGGCTATGCCAGTTGCAAAAACAAGAGCAAAACTCTGAATGATTGGACGCATGAAACATTCTCCTGTGCTTGAGGTGGTGAATATACAAGACAGAATACCTAACGTAGAAGGTTTGCACCCCCTCACTGCATATAGATAAACAGCCTTGATAAGAACAGTATCATTTACCTTGCAAGTACTGTCAATCCCTGCTCGAAACAGCGAATGTCTCTTCGATTATTAAACTGGCACGTATAAACCAGACAGAGTTACTGTATAAAATACATACAAAACAATTTGTTAGGCAGTTTAAAATGTTTGATCTTCGAGCCAGGTTAATAGGTTTAGGCAAACCTGAAATACGCGAATAGAATGCAGCCTGCGTATGCCAGCAGATCGACCCCTAACTCAAAACATCCGGCACACTTTCCGCTGCCGCCAACATCTGCTGACGGCTTTCCGGCACTTCCAGAGTGATGCGGCCCAGTGTTCCAGAGCGGTAATCCACAAGAAAAACGTTTGCGGCCTTTTCCAGATCGAGCCCTCCGCCCTTGCGTATGCAGCCGCGCCGATGGGCGATGCGCTCCAGCAGCCCTTCCCCATCCAGCCCGGTGACATCGATCCGGTAACGAACTTCAATGAACGCCGGATAACGTGCCAGCAGAATCGACCCCAGGTTCACCGCCACTTCTTCATCGATTACCGCATTGCGGCCAATCGCGTGGCTGGCGGCCAGCATGAAGCCGTCCGCATCGTGTTCGATCTTCGGCCACATCAGGCCCGGCGTATCCGTCAGGGTCATTCCCGGCCCCAGGTCGAGCGTCTGCTGGCTTTTCGTTACCGCCGGTTCATCGCCGACCTTCGCCACGCGACGTTTCAGAAGCGCGTTCATCAGCGTGGATTTTCCTACGTTCGGAATGCCCGCCAGCGCCATCCGCAAGGGTTTTTCCGCTCCGCTACGGTGCGGCGCGAGTTGCCGGGACAGTACCGGGATGCGTTCCACATCCGCCGGATGTTTCGCCGAAATGGCGATTGCCCGCACGCCGGGCTGGGCGTTGTAGTACGCGATCCACTCACGAGTCGCCTTCGGGTCGGCGAGATCGGCTTTGTTGAGCAGTTTCAGGCAGGGACGATTCCGGAAGTGCCGCAATTCTTCGATCATCGGATTGCTGCTTGCGCCGGGCAGGCGCGCGTCCGTCACCTCGATGACCACGTCTATTGCCGCAAGCGCCTTGGCAAACGCGCGGCGCGCGGAATTCATGTGACCCGGAAACCATTGAATGGCAGGCATTGGAAAAAGAAAAAATGAAACGGGCGCACATTATCCCATTGCCTGGCGCAATCGAACCACGACATCAGCAACTACCCGAATTCAAAACCGGTGACACGAATTCAAAACCGTCTGGCTAGGGGGCGTCTGAGCCGCTAAAATAGAGCGTTTCTCGCATACAACGCCAGAGGTTCAACGCATGGCTGGTCATTCCAAATGGGCCAATATCCAGCACCGCAAAGGGCGCCAGGACGCCAAACGGGGCAAGATTTTCACCAAACTGATCAAGGAAATCACCGTCGCCGCCAAAATGGGCGGCAGTGACATCACTGCCAACCCGCGCCTGCGGCTGGCTATCGACAAGGCCAAGGGCGAATCCGTTCCCAAGGACACCATCGAAAACGCCATCAAGCGCGGCACGGGCCAACTCGAAGGCGTCGTCTACGAAGAAGTGCGCTACGAAGGCTACGGCATCGCGGGCGCGGCGGTCATGGTCGACTGCCTCACCGACAGCAGAAACCGCACCGTTGCCGACGTGCGCCACGCCTTCAGCAAATACGGCGGCAGTCTGGGCACGGACGGCTGCGTCGCCTTCCAGTTCAAACACTGCGGGCAACTGCTCTTCGCCCCCGGAACAGATGAAGAAGCTCTGATGGAAGCTGCGCTCGAAGCCGGAGCCGAAGACATCCTCACCCACGACGACGGCTCCATCGAAGTCATGACCGGCCCGTGGGAATTCTCCGCTGCGCGAGAGGCGCTGGAGGCTGCCGGGTTCAAACCCGAATTCGGCGAAGTCACCATGAAACCGCTGAACGAAACGGAACTCTCCGGCGAAGACAGCCTGCGAATGCAAAAACTGCTCGACGCCCTCGACGCGCTCGACGACGTGCAGGAGGTCTACACCTCTGCCGTGCTGGACAGCGAATAAGAATCCACCATGCAGACTCCGGGCACACCAGCCGCCGCAGCCTTCACCCGCATCCTCGGACTCGACCCAGGGCTGCGGATCACCGGTTTCGGCATCATCGACGTATCCGGCAACCACCTGCACTACGTTGCCAGCGGCTGCATCCGAACCAGCGAAGGCGGTGACCGTCCCCTGCCCGACCGCCTCAAGACCCTTCTCGATGGCGTACACGAAATCATCGACACCTACCACCCCGGCATTGCCGCCGTCGAAAAGGTTTTCGTCAACGTCAATCCCCAATCCACCCTTCTTCTTGGGCAAGCGCGCGGAGCGGTCATCTGCGGCGCGGTCTCCCGCGACCTGCCGATAGCCGAATACACCGCGCTACAAATCAAACAAGCCGTGGTCGGTCAGGGCAAAGCCAGCAAGGAGCAAGTACAGCACATGGTTGCCAGGCTGCTGTCGCTCACCGGCGAACCACAGGCAGATGCCGCCGATGCGCTGGCCTGCGCAATCTGCCACGCCCACGGCAGCACCGGCCTGGGCGCACTCACCGGCCCATTCGCCCGCCAGCGCGGCGGACGCATTTTGGGAGTTTGACAGCCTCCCCTACCCTCCTTTTCTACACTTTTCTACACTTTGGTTGAAGGGCAAAACAACATCGTTTATCATTCGCAGCTCTTTCAGGGGGTATAGCTCAGTTGGTAGAGCAGCGGACTCTTAATCCGTAGGTCCAAGGTTCGAGCCCTTGTGCCCCTACCAGAAAATCAAGGGGTTGCAGCAATGCAGCCCTTTTTTATGAAACGCCTGCACCTGAGCGAGCATGGCACTGTCCGTCCCGGAGTTGAAGCCGCTCCCAAGGTAGTTCAGAATAAACTCTCTCATGAAATATCAGTAGGCAAGAGCATGATTCCAGTGAAATCAAAACAGCAGAAGCAAGATCGGCTGCTAGACGTTGCCGTCACTTGGCCCTTTCTACTGGCGCTGCTCACTTTACTGATAAACGACTGGTGGCTGAAGTCGGTTTATCCAAATGTAATTACCGGAAAGTTGTCCGATTTTGCGGGGATTGCCGTGCTGTTCCTGCTGCTGGGGGCGCTTTTCCCGCGCCGTTTGTTGGCTGTTACGCTGGGCATTACTGCTGTTTTTCTATGGTGGAAAAGCCCGCTATCGGCCCTCTTCATCCAAACAGCCAACGATTTGCTCCCGTACAAAATTAGCAGGACTGTCGATTACACTGATTTGATGGCGCTTTGCGTAATGCCTCTATGCAATCGAGTCCTTGCCGACAGCAAACGTTACGCGCTGCCTTGGTACATGACCAGGCGTTTTGTAGCCGCACCAATTCTGGGGATAAGCCTGCTCGGAATCATGGGGACATCCTTCGTGCCGTCCCACCACCAATACTCGATACGCCCAACAAACCCTGATACCGTGCTCGATTGGAGCACAGTAGCCGTTGCGATCAAAGAAGTCGCCGAGAAGCACGGGTTTGCGAAGGCTGACAGATATGGCAGATCGAACTGGCTGACTTGTGAAAACGAACCAAACCCAGATACTTGCTCGCGTTATAAAGATAAGAGCGAAAACATAAGTATGATATATTCATTCCATGAACCAAATATCGTTTCATTCAAAATCGTTGGTTCTAATTCAAGTCTTTTCTTCTCAGAAGGTGTCACAAAGAAAATGAAGGCCTTGCGCAATGCGCTAAAAAACGCCTTCGCCGAACGTTTTCCGGGTCTGGAATACGTCGAACCTTTGTGCAAACAACATTCTTCCAGCGATGATTGTTGGCATCCTTATCTCTAAGGAAAGCCTGCAAAACCCCTCCTGTCATTCTGCGCGCAGCGAAGCGAAGTCGCAGAATCCAGACGCCGCGTGGATCCTGCGGTATCAAGCAGGATGACAAATGGTGGATATAGGGGGTA
>JAITMK010000041.1 GCA_031277415.1 Azoarcus sp. | reverse complement strand
AAGTGGGCTGGGTCGATTTGAAACAACCTTCCGCTCATGTGGGAAAATCCTTTTGCAGGCGTTCATGATGTCTCCGAACACCTGTCTACC
Source organism: Azoarcus sp. (assembly GCA_031277415.1). GTDB lineage: Bacteria > Pseudomonadota > Gammaproteobacteria > Burkholderiales > Rhodocyclaceae > WRNU01. Next base: position 17,416 of record JAITMK010000041.1, on the reverse strand, counting down.
ATGTCTCCGGTCTGAACAGCGGGAGAGGGCAGTGTTGGAATAAATCAGTATTTCTTTTACAACGAAAAATGGACACAAACGAATTATTCAGAGGTTCCCTACACCGGGAGAGTTGATCTCGATCTGGAGAGTGTCATGACCAAGAAGGTTGTAACAATTGCGTTCTGTTTTGTGGCTTGCGTCTTTCTTTCGGGCATCGCGCTGGCGGATAGACCGCCGCCGAACGCAAAACAACTCTCCGAGATTGTGAGAAGTCTGGAGCTTCAGGGATTCGAGCCGATCATAGAGATAGAGTTCGATGATGGCCAGTGGGAAGTCAAGGCTTACAAAGAAGGCCGCAAACGGCAAGTGAAGATCGATCCAGTCACCGGGACAACGAAGTCAGACCGGGCCGATGATTGAAGGGTCGGCCAATCTGCCACGGGCTTGGGTTAATTTTGTTTGTCCCGTGGTTCTCACGTTACATCTTCATCATCCCCTGCCTGCTCCTGCTCACCGTCCTGAAAATGGTGAGGGAACAGCCGTGTCATTTCGTTTTCGATCCATTCCTGCGAGCGGCGGTTGACTTCCTCTGCCTTGAGACCCTTGACTTCGATTGGGGGGCCGATACTGACGATGACTTCGCCCGGGCGTTTCAGGAATGCCTTCCGTCGCCAGAAATCGCCCGCGTTGTGCGCCACGGGAACGACCGCTACTCCGGCACGCTTGGCAAGGAAAGCGCCGCCGGGGCGGAAACGTCCGCGCACACCCGGGGCGACCCGTGTGCCTTCCGGGAAGACTGCTACCCATAATCCTTCTTTCAAGCGTTCGCGGCCCTGCTCGACGACTTGCGAGAGAGCGTTTTTGCCTGCCTTGCGGTCGATGGCAATGGAACGAATGCTGGCTAAACCCCAACCCAGAAAGGGAACCCAGAGCAGTTCGCGTTTGAGGATGAAGGAGAGCGGGGGAAAAATGGCTTGCAGACCGAAGGTTTCCCAGGCCGACTGGTGCTTGGAGAGGATAACCGCCGGTCCGGCGGGAATGTTTTCCCGCCCGATCACACGAAACCGGATGTCGAGGATATGGCGGGAAAGCCACATCATCATGCAAATCCACCCCCTCGTTACCCAGCGGTGACGGGTCAGCGGTTTCGCGAAAATGCATAAACTCAGTATTCCCTGCAAACCGGTGTAAACCGTTGCCAAGCATGAGAGTACCAGGAAGAGGGTGGAGCGGATGAAGATCATGTGAACTCTTGTTCCTTCAGGCGGTCAGTTTGTCGGCCACGGCGGCGAGATTGTCAAAGATCTCGGTTTGAGGCGGCAACTGTGGGTCTTCACGTGTTTTCATCCCCTTGCCGGTCAGCACCAGGTAGGGGGAACCGCCTACCGTCACGGCTGCCTGCATGTCACGCAGGCTGTCGCCTACTACCGGCACACCGGTCAGGGCGATGTTGAAACGCTGGCTGATCTCGATGAGCATTCCCGGCTTGGGTTTGCGGCAGTTGCAGGTGGAATCCGCCGGGTGCGGGCAAAAAAAGATGGCATCGAGCCGACCTCCCACCTGGGCGAGGCTCTTTATCATTTTGTCGTGAATGGCGTTGAGCGTATCCATGTCGAAGAGGCCACGGCCTACTCCGGACTGGTTGGAAGCCATCACGACCCGCCAGCCCCAACGGTTGAGGAGCGCGATGGCCTCCAGGGAACCGGGAATGGGGCGCCATTCGTCGGGCGACTTGATGAACTGTTCGGAGTCGTAATTGATGACTCCATCGCGGTCGAGAATGATGAGGTTCATTAAGAAAATTTTCCCGTGAGGTTCAGGCCGACAGCCTCGATAAATCGGCTACCTTGTTCATCGCGTTGTACAGCCGGTCGAGCAGAATCAGGCGATTGGCGCGCAGAGCCGGGTTTTCGGCGTTGACCATGACCTTGTCGAAAAATTCATCGATGAGATCGCGCAGGGTAGCAAGCGTTTGGAGCGAAGCACTGTAATCGCCCTGTTTGAATTCCGCATCCGCCTGCGGTACGAGCCGGTTCAACGCATCGGACAGCGCGATTTCGGCGGGTTCGGTCAACAGGGCGGGGTCGAGTTGCGCATCCTTGCCTTCTGTGGCTTTTTTCAGAATGTTGTTGACGCGCTTGTTGGCAGCGGCAAGCACTTCGGCCTGGGGCAGAGCCAAAAATCTGCGCACGGCGGCAAGGCGCTTGGGAATGTCGGAGAGCAGTTGCGGACGCAGGCAGAGCACCGCGTCGACTTCGTGCGCGGAATAGCCCTGTTCGCGCAGGTTGACGGCAAGGCGGTCGAAGATGAAATCTTTCAATTTCGAGGTGTTTTCCTGCTCGGGGTTTTCGTCTTCCTTGGAAAATACTTTGAAACGAACTGCTGCAAGATCGAGCAAATCGGAGAGAGGCACGTCCAGACCGCCTTCCGTCAATATGCGGATGACGCCAAGCGCGTGGCGGCGTAGCGCGAAGGGGTCCTTGTCGCCTGTGGGTATCTGTCCGATGGAGAACATGCCTGTGAGCGTTTCCAGTTTGTCCGCCAGCGCAACGATCATGCCGACCTTGCCGCGCGGCAGGGCATCGCCCGCAAAACGCGGTTTGTAGTGGTCTTCGATGGCATCGGCAACGTTTTCCGACAAACCGTCTGCCAGGGCGTAATAGCGGCCCATGATGCCTTGTAGTTCGGGGAATTCGCCCACCATGTCCGTGAGCAGGTCGGCCTTGGCGAGCCGCGCAGCCTGTACGGCATCTTCTCTGAGGACGAAGTTTTTAGGCAGTTTTTTGATGATGTCGCGGACAATGGCAAGCACCCGTTCGCTGCGTTCGAACTGGCTGCCGAGTTTGTTGTGGTAGACAACCTTTTTCAGTGCCGGGGTTCGCGATTTCAGCGTCTTCTTGCGATCCTGATCGAAGAAGAATTTGGCGTCGGCCAGCCGGGGGCGCACTACGCGCTCGTTGCCGCCGATGATGGCGGAAGGGTCGGAAGGCGTAAGGTTGCTGACGATCAGGAAACGGTGAGTCAGACGTCCGGCAGCATCCAGCAGCGGGAAGTATTTCTGGTTTGCCTTCATCGTCAGGATCAGGCATTCCTGCGGCACTTCCAGAAACTCCGGCTCGAATTGCCCGATCAGCACGTTGGGCCGTTCGACCAGTGCGGTCACTTCATCGAGCAGCGCGTCGTCGTCTACCGGACGCAGGCTGTCACCAGCCTTTGCGGCTGCGGCTGTCAGTTGGCGGGCGATCTCGGCTCGGCGCTCAGAAAAGGACGCGATGACTGCGCCCCGGTCGAGCAGGGTTCTGGCGTAATAGTCGGCATGTTCGATGCTGATGGGGTCGGGGCTTCCTTCGAAGCGATGGCCGCGCGTCATTTTGCCTGCGGAAAGCCCGAGCACGGAAACCGGCACGAGCATCGCGCCATGCACAGCAACCAGCCCATGCGCGGGCCGCACGAAGTTGACGCTCGTCCAGCCGTCCCTCAACTGATAGCTCATCACTTTCGGAATCGGTAGCCCGGCCAGCGCAGCTTCGATTGCCCTTTGCAGCCCCTCGGCCAGCGTCGCGCCCTTGACGGTATTGTCGTAGAACAGGGTTTCGGCCTTGCCGTCGCTTTCCCGGCGCAGTTGCGAAACAACAGATTCGTCTGCGCCCAGACCGGCGAGTTTTTTCAGCAGCGCGGGCGTAGGCGCGCCTGATGGGTTCAGCCCCACGGAAACCGGCATGAGCTTTTGCGATACCGATTTGTCGGCGGCAACGGCCAGTATGCCGGTGATGTGCGCGGCAAGGCGCCTCGGTGTGGCGTAAGCGGTAGCAATGGAGGCGTCTGAAGCCAGCCCCTCCCGTTTGAGGGATGCGGTCAACGTGGAAGCAAAACTCTCGCCCAGGGATTCGAGCGCCTTGGGCGGAAGTTCTTCGACAAGGATTTCGACGATGAGGTTACTGGTCATTGTTTATCTTTTTTCCAATATCTTTTCATGAAAAAACCATGGGGTTTTTGCTGAGAATCCGGCTGTTTCACACCACCGCTTCCAGCTTCGCCAACACTTCCTCGGCCCGGTCTTCCCGCGCCATCGGAAAACCCAGCCGTGCGCGGGATTCCAGATAGCTTTGCGCGACGCTGCGCGCCAGATTGCGGATGCGGCCAATGTAGGCGGCGCGCTCAGTCACGGAAATCGCGCCGCGCGCGTCGAGCAGGTTGAACGTGTGCGCGGCTTTCAACACCTGTTCATAGGCAGGCAGCGCCAGTTGCGCATCCATCAGATGCCGGGCTTGCCGCTCATGAGCGCTGAAGGCGTTGAACAGAAAGGCGGTGTCTGAGTGCTCGAAGTTGTAGGCAGACTGCTCGACTTCATTCTGGTGATAGACGTCGCCGTAGGTCAGTTTGTCCGTCCAGGCGAGTTCATAGACGTTTTCTACGCCCTGGAGGTACATCGCCAGACGTTCCAGCCCGTAGGTAATCTCGCCGGTGATGGGTTTGCAGTCGATACCGCCGACTTGTTGAAAATAGGTGAACTGCGTGACTTCCATGCCGTTCATCCACACTTCCCAGCCCAATCCCCATGCGCCCAGCGTGGGGTTTTCCCAGTCGTCCTCGACGAAGCGCACGTCATTCTTTTTCAGGTCGAACCCAAGAGCTTCGAGCGAGGCGAGGTAAAGGTCGAGGATGTCGAGCGGCGCGGGCTTCAGCACCACCTGGTATTGGTAGTAATGCTGCATCCGGTTGGGGTTTTCGCCGTAGCGCCCATCCTTCGGGCGGCGCGAGGGTTGCACGTAAGCGGCGCGCCAGGGTTCCGGCCCGATGGCGCGCAGAAAGGTGGCGGTATGGCTCGTGCCCGCACCGACTTCCATATCGTAAGGCTGCAACAGGGCGCAGCCCTGTCGGCTCCAGTACTCCTGGAGCGTGAGGATGATTTGTTGAAAACTGGGTTTGCCTGATGTCATGATCGCAACGTTGCCGGGCGCGCCGTGGCGCGGAAACGAGAATTTTACCGGGTTTACACGTGCGAAGGATGCATCCGCTTGCAGAGGCAGTGTTCGGTTCGCAAAAACTCAGTTCGAGTCAAAGGACGTTATTGCTCGAATGGAGTTATTCCTGTTTTTTAGAGATACCGTTTTCGCATAACGTTGCCCGGCGGACTGTATGAGGGCTTTAACAGTAGCAGCATGAAGAAATGCCTGTCTACCCGCTTTGCAGCGGTGCACAATGTCCAAATTTCGGGCATATGTGACTGCGACAGACCGCGCGTAGCCCCCACCCGGAAGACCCGATTGGGTGCTGGTGGAAGTGCTAATTCAACTTGAGGAAAACTACAACATGCAAAAGAAACTCATCGCGCTGGCCATCGCCGGTTTGATGTCTGCTCCGGTCTTCGCGCAATCGAGCGTGGTCCTGTATGGCTCGATCGATTATGGCTATACGTCATTGGGCAGCAATGATGACAAGGGCATCAAAAACCGTCACGGCATCGACTCCAGCATCTCCAAGACCAACCGTATCGGCTTCAAGGGAACGGAAGACCTGGGCAATGGTTTGAAGGCGATGTTCGTACTGGAAAGCAACCTGAACGGCGAGACAGATTCCATGTGGCAAAATGCGCGGTCGCGCCAAAGCTATGGCGGTTTTGCAGGCTCCTTCGGAACTCTCACTTTCGGCCGCCAATATACCCCGCAACATTCATTTGCCAGCGCGGTCGATCCTTTCGGGAAAAACGGTTTCGGCAGCTCCGGCAACGTGCTGATGCAAGACAGGCGTCTGGACAACCTGATTGTCTACGTGACTCCCGACTTTGGCGGTTTCAAGACCCTCGTTGGCTATACTCTTGATGGCTATGGTAACGAAGCCATCGAAAATAACGGCGATACCCGTGTCTGGACGATTGCGCCGTCCTTTACCTGGAACAATCTGTTCGTGGCAGCCAACTACCACGCGGTCAGGATAAATCGTGATCATGGCACGAATGCCGGGAGTTTGAGGGTCTTCGATGCTTACGACCTGCATGCGTCGTATGACTTCGGCGTCGTCAAACTGGGAAGTTCGATTGGCCGCCGCACGACCGAGAAAGGGTTTGTGGGCACTGACAAGGATGTCAAACTCACGCAGTGGATGATCGGCGCGACCTTCAGGATCACTCCCCATGATTCGGTCATGGCTTCTTACAGCCGCGCCAGCGAGAACAGGGTCAATGGCCGGGACGGCAGGCCAAGGATCGGTCAGTGGGCGATTGGCTATGAACATGCGCTCTCCAAGCGCACCGTTCTGTACTCGCAGCTTGCGCTCCAAAGCCACAATGCCCCATACAAGGACTATAACTTTGCGAGTTATGCAACCGACGGTGCAGTGGGGAGTGTTACTTCCACCAACGGCCCCGACGTCGATGGGTATCCCGCTCAGTATCGTCGCGGCTTCGCCGCTGGATTCCGTCACGACTTTTGATGGTGGCTTTTCCGCGGTTCAGTCTGAAAAATTGAATCAGCCGTACCGCTCAAGCGCCAGGGCGCAAGCGCGCGATGCGGACGACTCCCGAAACCTGCCGCACGCGGCGCATGACCTGGGCGAGGTGCTGGCGGTCGCGGACTTGCAGGATCATGCGCAGCACGGTGATGGTAGATGCCTCGGCCTGATGATCCATGACGGCGCTCTGGATGTTGCAGCCGGAGGAGGAAATGGCGTTGACGATGCGCACGAGCATGTTATGGCCGGGTCTACAGAGAATGCGGGTTGTCACATCGAACAGGCGGGTTTCGTCCGGCTCCCAATCGGCATCGACCCAGCGCCCGAGGTGACCGCGCATTCGGACGACGGCGGGACAATCCCGAAGGTGAACCTCAAGCCCGTGCCCGCGACGGATAAGCCCCACCACGGGATCGCCCGGAATCGGCTGACAACATCGGGCCAGATGCATGGAGCCGCCTTCGCTGCCGTGTATCCTGAGTCTCGGCATTCCGGCCTCTTCACTCTTGCCTCCCTCTTTGTCGGCCAGCCCGTCGACCCGTCTCTGGGCGAGCAGCAACCGGCGTGCCACGGCCACCGGCATGCGGTTGCCAAGACCGATATCGGCGTAGATGTCGCGGGTGCTGGCAACGCCCCGGTCGCGCAGAAAACGTTCCCAGGCTGCCGGGGCGATTTCGTCGACGGTAAAGCCGTGAGGACGCAGGGCGAGATTGAGCAGGCGCTCGCCCAGCCCGATGGCTTCGTCCTGCTGCTTGTTTTTGAGAAAGTGCCGGATTCTTGCCCTGGCGCGTCCGGTGCGCACGTAGCTGAGCCAGGCCGGGTTGGGGCTGGGATAGGCCGAGGTGATGATTTCCACCTGATCGCCGCTGTGCAATTCGGTGTTGAGCGGTTTGTGGTCGGAATTGATGCGGCAACCGACGCAGCGGTGCCCGACATCGGTATGCACGGCATAGGCAAAATCGACCGGGGTGGAACCGTCCGGCAGGCTGAAAATGAGGCCCTTGGGTGAAATCACAAAGATTTCGCCGGGGAAGAGGTTGACCTTGACCTGTTCAAGGAATTCGCTGGCCCCGCCCGAGTTCATCTGCAAGTCGAGCAGGGATTGCAGCCAGGCATGGGTTTGTTGTTGCAGTTCGTTGATGTTCTTGTCGTCGTCCTTGTAGAGCCAGTGCGCGGCGACGCCCGATTCGGCGATGCGGTGCATTTCCCGGGTGCGGATTTGCGCTTCGGCAAGCACGCCGCCCGGCCCGATCAGGGTCGTATGCAGGCTGCGGTAGCCGTTTTCGCGCGGCATGGCGATGTAATCCTTGAAACGTCCGGGGTAGGGCTTGTAGATCGAGTGCAGCGCGCCAAGGCTGAGATAACAGGACGCCACGTCAGGGACGATGAGGCGAAAGCCGTGAATGTCGTAAACATGGGAAAAGGCGCGGCGTTTTTCGCCTGTCGAATGACCGTGATCGCGGCGCGCTTCGGCGACCCTTTCCTTCATCTTTCTGTAGATGCTGTAGAGGCGCTTCTCACGTCCCTGCACTTCTGCTTTGACGCTCCATTGCGGCAGGCGTTCTTCAATGCCGGACTGGAGTTGGGTGAGCAGGCGGCGGCGGTTGCTGCGTTCAACAGTGACGGCACGGCCGAGCACTCGATGTCGCCAGGGGTGCTTATTGACGAAAGACAAATCTTCCAATTCCTGGAAGAGATCATCCAGTCCGATGCGCCGGGCAATCGGCGCGTAAATTTCCAGCGTTTCACCGGCGATGCGACGGCGCTTGTCGGGGCGCATTATGAACAGGGTGCGCATGTTGTGCAGCCGGTCGGCAAGCTTGATGAGGATGACCCGCAGGTCGCTGCTCATGGCAAGCAGCATTTTGTAGAAATTGGCCGCCTGCGCCTCTTCGCGGTTACGAAATTTGTACTTGTCCAGTTTGGAAAGGCTATCGACGAGATTGGCGACAGACGGGCCAAACCGTTCGGCAATTTCGGCCTTGGAAATGAGGGTGTCTTCGACAACGTCGTGCAACAGCGCCGCGCACAATGCCTGGGCGTCGAGATGCCAGTCGGCGACGATGGACGCTACTGCAAGGGGATGAGCGATGTAGAGTTCGCCGTTCTTGCGCATTTGGCCGCTGTGGGCTTTGGAGGCAAAGCGGTAAGCGGTTTCGATGCGGGAAACGTCTTCGTCCCTGAGATAGGCTGCAAGTTTTTCCTTCAGGAGCGCGAAAAGCGGCTCTGTGGGGTCAGGCGCCGGGTCGTGACCGGGACAGGCAACATCCGCCCTGGCATCGTCAGCTGCGATGTCGGTAATTTTCGGGGCGTGTGCACGGCCGGATTCCACGACACCTCCCGGCGGATTCCTAAGCCTGTCCGCGGTTGAGCATTTCCAGGCCGACCCTGCCCATTTCGACTTCCTTGAGCGCGATAACCGTGGGTTTATCGTTGGCGTTGGGATCGATTTCGATCTGCGGTGTGCCGCCGATCGTCAACTGACGGGCGCGATAGGCTGCCGCCAGGGTCAACATGAAACGGTTCGGGATTTTTTTCAGGCAAGCTTCAACGGTGACTCGGGCCATTTTCAGTAGTCCTGTGCAAGAAAAGAAAAATATTGCGGATAACGCTTATGCTGGTTGGTGTAACGCAACCGAGCCGCCTGGACGACTACTGCCAGTTCGTCGATGGCGACGTGCAAACGACCGTTGATTATAACGTAGGCGAATTCCTGCACATGGCGCATTTCGCCCAGTGCGGCCTGTAGACGCTGCTCAATGGTCTCTTCGCTGTCGGTTCCCCGGTTGCGCAGGCGGCTTTCAAGCTCATTCAATGACGGTGGGAGCACGAAAACACTCACTGAACCGGGAAACGTCTCACGTACCTGACGCGCGCCCTGCCAGTCGATTTCCAGCATGACGTCGTGCCCTTCGTTGATTTGTCCGGTCAGCCATGCACGGGAAGTGCCATAGTAATTGCCATGCACTTCTGCCCATTCGACAAATTGATTGGCATCGCGCATTTCGAGAAAGCGCTCGGTCTCGACGAAATGGTATTCGCGTCCGTTTTCTTCTCCTTTGCGTGGAGTACGGGTGGTGTAGGAAACCGACAGGCGCAGGTTTGGATCGCGCAGCAAAAGTTCGCGCACCAGTGTGGTTTTCCCCGCCCCGGAGGGCGCGGTGACGGTAATAAGCGTTCCGGGCATGATGCTTCACTAAGGGTGAGATCTTATTTTGATCAATATTCAGACTTGCAAGGCATCCGTTTTATCCGTGCTGTCACAATATTGCAACAACTTTGATGCAGTGGCTGCCATGGCGACGCCTGCTCCGGCGTCGGGCGGATCGAGCGGGAGCTCGATGTGTGCGGTTCCGGCCACTGTCCCGTTCAGGCCAATCCGGTCTTCCGCGGGCAAAAGAAGTACATCGGCCCCGGCGAAAACTTCTGCGTCCAGTTGCATATCGAGCACGAAAAGATCATCTGCATTGCGCAGCGATTTCAGGGCGAAAATGTCGTCGGGACGCAGGTTGTCCAACCGGCCACACCACACAAAGCAGGCTCGGGTGCTGCTGCGCGTAACGGTGTCGGCCAAGGCGATGAAATTTTGCAGTGCGCGCTGTGATTGATCCGGTCCGCCACCAACGATGATGACGGAAGCGTCCGGCACACCGATGACCTCGCAAAGCCAGTATCGTGCCAGAGCGCGTGAACGTAAAAGGATCGGTACCGGGCGTTCCGGGCGCGGCGCCCTGCGCCGTTCCATGCGTGTGCTGCGCACGACCCGTGGTTTTTCCGGCGGGGGTGAAATCCTGGCGCGCAGTCGCCCCCACAGGCGTTCGAAGTAACGCACTATCGCGCTCGCCTTCCATGACGGCGAATGCAGCAAGGCTGCATGTTGTGCCGCCAATGCTCCCACCATCGTCTCCAGTTTGCGCTGGTTGAGCGCGCGGGAACGGGCTTCCTCGTTGCGCGCGTGCAGGAGGTCTTTCAGTTGCAGGATTTCTTCCTGTTCCCGGAGGCGTTTGCCCAGGATGGCGAGCAAGGTTTCCGTCTCCTTGGCGCCCCTGGTTTCAATTTCGATCTTCGCCTCGCTCAGTTCCGGCAACAGACGATGGTAATCGGCCACCATCTCGAACGCTGTGCGTACCGGGCTGAAACGCAAAATGTCAGCTACAGTGGCGAGCCGTTCGCGCGCATGATCGAACACACGCAGAATGTCCAGCACGGCGTCGGTCTCGGGCTCAACCGGAAAACCATCCCAGGCATCGAAATGCTCCTCCGAGCAAGCGCCGGTACGGATTACCGGAACCGCGAGCGAGTGCATTTCGGCCAGAACGTAGCAGGAGTTTTCCGGTTGTGACAGCAGCAGAGCACAGTCCGGGCGCCACTCGGCTATTTTTTTTGGCCATTCGCAGGAATCGCACTCGCACACGACCTCGATTCCTGCGCGATCCTCGAAAGAGTGGCCGAAATCGCCACAATTCAGCAGCAGTACATTGGCAAAGGTGCGCAATTCATCGCAAATTTTTCGCCACAGATCCAGACCCGTATGCGACAGCAAACGCCCCGGAAGCAAGACTCGCAAACGGGAATGTGTCGTATCCGCCAGAACCGGGGGTGCGGTCCTGCTGCTGACGCTCTGCTGCGGTATCGCTAGAGCGCGCGCAAAAGTTGCGCCCAGGCCATAGGGGATGCACGTCCACGACTGTTCGTTCAACTCCGGAAAAAGTACCTCCCAGCGCGCGCGTAACGCTTCGCAGGGAACCACGACTCGCACCTTGTTTGCCGACAGGCATTCCGCAAAAGCTGTTCGCAAGGCTTGCCAGTCGCCGACATCGGTCAAATGCCAGAAAGCGTTGTGTGGATTCTCGTGCAGGCAGCGTGCCAGCGCATGGTCATCGCAGCGTTCGCAGGGTTTGTCGAAAAAGCCCGATAGCGCCGGGCAGGACGGGGAAAAATCGTGCACGATCAAGACCGTCGGCAAACCGAGCCGCAACAATTCGATCGGATACCCGATCAGGGACGAGATCAACAGAGCGCGCACATCGAACGCGGCGCAAATCCATTTAACAATCCCTCTGACCTCGGCATGTTCGATGGAGATACTCCGGATTGGTTCGGACAATGTCCATGCCATCAACGGCAACGACCCCTGGCGCGGGTCGAACAATGCCAGTTCAACCGTGGCGGTATTGCGCGAACTGCGCCCACGCAACACAAGGTTGCGGCAACTGAGGTCTGCTGCGCAATAATCTCCGACCCAACGTTCGGAGTCGGCCTTGTCGTGTGTCACATGCAACACCACCGGCATCGGCGGATCGAGCGGCGCCGGTGAAGCCGTGCGCGCGGCGCGTTTGCTGTCCTGCTCATCCATGACCGAGGCAAATTCGGCACCGCCGAGCGCAGCCCGCGCGCGGTCGATCCTTGCCCGTAGTTTTGCCGAAGGATCGAGATGGATGAAATCCCGTACCTTTGCATCGTAATCGGGATACAGCGCCGCCAATTTGTATTCGGCATCCTCGATTGCTTCCAGCCTGGCGGGATCGAGAACCGCGTTGGCAGGACGGTACACGAATACGTTGGCAGCCAGCGCATTGCGCCAGCCTACCGCGACCGCCCGCCGGGAAAAATCCTTCGCTTCCCCGCTGCCGTGCCCAAAACGCTCGACATCGAAAAAACCGATCATGTTCAGGCACGCGCGGCGAATAAACATGCAAAATTTTTCCGCCGCAGGCAGTTCTATCCATTGTTCGGCATTGACACGGGCCGCCAGTGCATCCAGCGCGGCCAGCCCCTGCGTGCCGGGCAGGCCGCCTTCCCAGCCCGCGAAGGGGTAGGCGCAAAGTATGGCGTTATTGGAAAACGGCGTTACCGTGCCGATGTCAGGCTGCGACTCTGCGCAAGCCAGCAAGCGGTCGAGCCAGTCGTTTGCAACTTCGGTACCGCCTTCCAGAAGCACTATGTCGCGTTCTGGATGCAGGGCCAATGCGCTATTGATCGAGGCCGTGAAACCGCTGTTCTTATCGTTGCGCAGCAACAGGATGCGGCCTGCACGGGCTTCCCCATCGAACCAGTTCGCCAGTTCCGAACCGGGAGGAGCATTGTCGATGACGACGATCTCGCACATCGTGCGACATGTGGACGCATGGAGCGAGTCAAGGCAGCGCCGTGCGGCTTCCTGTTCCTCGCGCACGAGCACCACCACATCCACTACAGACGTGTTTGCTCCTGTTTCGCTCCATGACGACATGCCGGGTACTCTCTCCATGAACCAACGGATACCGTATTCCCGGATTTTATTGCGCAGTGCATCAAACCAAGTGCCACAATATTCTCATTTTTGTATTTCATCGGCAGAAAAAAATGTTTCAGGCCGTTGCGCGCAACGCCCTGCGAGATCGTGCATAGGATGTAGGGACAACCCTTGTGGTTGCCCTGTTGGCACATTGGCGCGTGGATGGTAGCGCATGGGATGTGTAGGGGCGTTGCGTGCAACGCCCTGTATGAGGCCGCGTTTTTGCTCATCAATCCTGTACCTGGAGGGCAGTGGGTGCGCGATCCGGCAAAAAAATCTGCAACAGATCATTCAAAAACCGCAATCCTCGTGCCGTGGGGCGCAGGCGATCCGGCGCAGGGGAAAGCAGGGCGGCGCAGCGGGCTTTTTCCAACTGCCCGGCAATCACTTCCAGCGGCAGGCCGGTGCGTTCGGTGAAAAGCGTAGCGGGTACGCCTTCGGAAAGGCGCAGGGCGTTCATCATGAATTCAAACGGCAACTCTTTCGCGCCAACGGCATGGCGTTCCTGGACAAAATCGCGCCATACCGCCCCTTCCAGGTAGCGGGCAGGGTGTTTGTGGCGCATCTCGCGCACGATTCCGTTCGGCGTCGTCAGTTTGCCGTGCGCGCCGGGGCCAAGGCCCAGGTAGTCGCCGAAATGCCAGTAATTGAGATTGTGACGGCACTCGCATCCGGCGCGGGCAAAAGCAGAGATTTCGTAATGGCTGAAACCGGCGTCGGCAAGGAACGATTCGGTCATTTCCTCCATATCGGCAACGGCATCATCGATGGGCAGGTCATCAGGCGGAGAGTGCGCGAACGGCGTATTGGGTTCTATAGTGAGGTGGTAACAGGAAAGATGGCGGATGCCGTCATTGACGGCAATTTCCAGATCGGTCAGCGCCTGCCCGGGCGTTTGCCCCGGCAAGCCGTACATCAGATCGACATTCACCCGGTCGAAATGCGCAAGCGCCGCTTCGAGCGCTCGTCGGGCTTCACGGCTGTCATGGATGCGGCCTATGCGGGCAAGCAACCCGTCATCGAAACTCTGGACACCGAGCGAGAGCCGGGTAACGCCTGCCGCACGATAATCGCGAAAATGCAGAACTTCCACGGCTCCGGGATTCGCTTCAAGCGTTATTTCGATCCCTGTCTCGAACGGCAGGCGCGTGCGCAGGGTATCGAGCAGTTTTTCCAGCACGGGCGGCGGTAACAGGCTCGGCGTGCCGCCGCCGATGAAAACGCTGTGGATACTTCGCCCCTCGACCTGCGGCAAGGTTGTTTCCAGGTCAGCGGTCACGGCTTCGGCCCAGGCCGCAAATGGAATGCCGTTGCCGTCATCGCGCGGTGCGTGCGAATTGAAATCGCAATAAGGGCACTTGCGCACGCACCACGGAAAATGCACATAGAGCGCGAGCGGGAGAGGGGGCAGGAGCAATGATGCCATCGTCTCAATCTGCCCCGGATGGCTCAACCCGCAGGCGCAGACGTTCTGACCAGATAATCGAATGCGGACAAGCTTGCCTTCGCCCCTTCTCCCATTGCGATGATGATCTGCTTGTAGGGAACCGTCGTGCAGTCCCCGGCGGCGAAGATGCCGTGCGCGGAGGTCTGTCCGCGCGGATCGACCGTGATTTCACCGGATCGGGTGAGATTGAGCGTTTCTCTGACGAAATCGGTATTCGGGGAAAGGCCGATCTGTACAAAAATACCTTCCAGATCGAGCTTGTGTTCCACATTTGAGGCGCGATCTTCATAGACGAGCCCGTCGACCCTGCCCGTGCCGGTGACTTTGGTTGTTTGGGCGTTCTTGATGATTGTCGCATTGGGGAGAGAAGCGAGTTTTGCTTGCAGCACGGCATCGGCTCGCAATTCGGGGGCAAATTCGAGCAGGGTCACATGCGCGACGATTCCGGCAAGATCGATGGCTGCTTCCACGCCGGAATTGCCGCCTCCGATGACCGCTATGCGCTTGCCCTTGAAAAGCGGGCCATCACAGTGCGGGCAGAAAGCGATGCCTTTTCCCTGGAACTCTTTTTCTCCGGGGACATTCATCTCGCGCCAGCGTGCGCCGGTTGCCAGAATCACGCTCCTCGCTTTCAGAATTGCACCGCTTTCGAGCCGCACTTCGGCGAGCGCGCCGGGTTGCTGTGCCGGGGTGATGTGAGCGGCTTTTTGCGGACTCATCACATCGACATCATAGTGGCGCACATGTTCTTCGAGCGCGGCAGCCAGTTTCGGGCCTTCGGTTTCCTTGACTGAAATAAAGTTCTCGATGGCAAGCGTATTGAGCACCTGTCCGCCGAAATGCTCGGCAACGATGCCGGTGCGGATGCCTTTTCGTGCGGCATAGATCGCCGCCGCTGCACCGGCAGGCCCCGCGCCGATGACGAGTACGTCGAACGGTTCCTTGGCAGAGATCGTTTCCGCGCTGCGCGATGACGCGGCAGGATCGATCCTGTCGAGAATGCCGGCAAGCTCGATTCGTCCCTGACTGAACGGCTGATCGTTCAGAAAGACGTTGGGTACGGCCTGGACCTGACGGTTTTCGGCCTCATCCTGGAACAGAGCCCCGTCGATCATCACATGGCTGACGGCAGGGTTGACGACCGCCATCAGGTTGAGGGCTTGCACCACGTCCGGACAATTGTGGCAGGACAGCGAAACGAATGTCTCGAAACGCAATCCATCAGCACTTTCGAGGGCTCGAATGGCCGAAAGCGTTTCGGGTTCAGCCTTGGGCGGGTGGCCGCCGGTTTGCAGCAAGGCAAGAATGAGCGAAGTAAATTCGTGCCCCATCGGCAGGCCCGCGAAATGAATGCGTGGCGCCTCTCCTGCTCGGGCAATGCCAAAAGACGGGCGGCGCTCGAACTGGCCGTCCTCACGCGCGCTCACTTTGTCGGAGAGTGCGGCGATTTCATGGATCAGTTCACGCATCTCACGAGAAACATCGCTTTCGTCGAGAGAGGCTACCAACTCAATGGGGTGGACGACTTTTTCCAGGTAGGCTTGCAGTTGAGCCTTGATGTTGTCATCGAGCATGATGAAATCCTTGCTGCGTGCTGAAAGAATCTGAAGAAAAACAATTCGTCCGGGCGCCGGTTTCTGATCGCGCTACCCGGACGAATGTCATGGAATGTTCCCGTATCAGATTTTGCCGACGAGATCGATGGACGGCGCGAGAGTTTTGTCACCTTCCTTCCATTTGGCCGGGCAGACTTCACCCGGATGAGCGGCAACGTACTGCGCAGCCTTCACTTTGCGCAGCAACTCCTGCGCATTGCGGCCGATATTGCCGGCATTGATCTCGATGATCTGAATCTTGCCATTCGGGTCGACGACGAAAGTGCCGCGCTCATCGATACCGGCTTCCTCGATGTAGACGCCGAAGTTCTTGCTGATGACGTGGGTGGGATCGCCGACAAGCGGATATTCGATCTTCTTGATCGTCTCGGAAGCGTCATGCCATGCCTTGTGGGTGAAGTGCGTATCCGTGGACACGCCGTAGATTTCCACGCCCAACTGCTTGAATTCCGCGTAGTTGTCGGCCAGATCGCCCAGTTCGGTCGGGCAGACGAACGTGAAGTCCGCCGGATAAAAGAAGAAGACAGCCCATTTGCCTTTGACGGTCGCGTCCGATACTTCGATGAACTTGCCATTCTGGTAGGCCGTGGCATTGAACGGGAGAATCTGGGTGTTGATAAGAGAATTGCTCATGCGCTTGACTCCTTGATGTGGGTTGAAACGAGTTATGCCTGAACTGACGGCACACTGCCTTTGACAGCGTTGACTGCATCATAACTCTCGATTTACATGTAAGGCCAATGAGGAATTGGCATGACCGTAATTGATAAAAACTATCATACACGGCATTACGATAAAAACAGCATATTGTAGCGTGACTCATGTCTCAAACCGGGTGCGCCGGTCAGTTCAACCGCGCGGTTTAGGTCATCATGTGATCAATTTTGCAATCTGATTTGCATCTAGATCGCAAATTTTTCACTGTTCGGAAGAGAAAGCACTACGATAATCGCATTGAACGTGACGATAATCGCATCGTTACACAGGAGATTGGCATATGTTACCTCCGCTTTTCATAAAATGGCAAAATAAAAACAACACCGGCATTCAGCTTATTGATGAACAACACAGAGGTATCGTCTCTATCGTCAATTCATTTTATTATCTGGCTGAAAAAGGGATGTGTAACGATGCATTATTCTTGTCTATAACCAAAACGTTAAAGAGTTACTCCCTCATTCATTTCATCGTAGAGGAACGCATTCTCAAAGCAACAGAATACCCTGACCTTGCAAAACATATTGAAACTCACAGAAAACTTTCTTTGGAAACAAAACGTATCGAATATGAAGCCATCAGAGATAATGATCCCATGTTGCTGTTGAAATTTCTGAAAAAATGGTGGATTGAACATATCAACGGGGAAGATATGGATTACGTGCCTCATCTGCGAATGTATGAAGAAAATCGGCAGATTTGATTTTCTGCCCCGATCTTAGGGAAGGTCTGCATTACTCCTACATCCACCGCTCGTCATCCTGCGCGCAGAATGACGGGGAAACGTCGAACATGCACGGTCCCGTAGGTGTTAAGTTGCAATAGGTTATTTCCACTGATACGTGAGATAGGAGGTTTGTAGTTCAAAGCGGAATGTGTCCGTCGGTAGTTATAGAAGTCGATGAATGCGGGCAACCAGGCATTGCG
>JAITMK010000025.1 GCA_031277415.1 Azoarcus sp. | reverse complement strand
TGGACGCCTGCGCGGAGCAGGGCGTGGCGCAGTTGCGCCTGATGCGCCAGGGCGTTGGGCACCGGCATGGCATGGGTGCGGGAGGGGGTTGGGGTTTTTGCTTCGGCGTGGGTTTTCATGGTCTGAACCTCTTTCGTCAGAAGCCCTTCCCTTCAAGGGCAGGGCTGCCTCGCATTTCCTCCCCTTCAAGGGGGAAGGTCAGGGTGGGGATGGGTTTCTCTTCTTACCTCCACTGCTCGCAAAATGGTTTCCGGAGTCCCTTCATGTTATTGCGGGTTCCATTGTTGGGATTCCTTCGTCATCCCAACCTACGGGTTATGTAGCCCCTCCGGTAGCTTCGCCGCGCTGGGCCAGCCATCCGCTGGTGTATTTGCGCTGAGACAGGTTCGAGAGGCCGAGATTGATGTAATGGGCGCATTGCAGGCCGTTGATGCCGTACTGTATGGCACACGAACGGCCATCCTTTATGATCTGGCGTATTCGTTGCAGCGATTTCGGGCCGTATACGCCGTCGACAAAAAGGTCTTCACCGAATTTGTTCTGGTAATTCAGGGCGTTCAAGGTTTTCTGGAGATGCGTGACCATGCGCCCTTCACCCAGGTTGACCGCTTGCTCGAATAGCTCGTAGGCCAGGGATTGATCCGCTTCATCCAGGCAGAAACGATCCCAGAAGTTTTCGCGGTAAAAGGCCTGCACCGCGGCGGTCAGGGTTGTCTGGGTCTTGAGATTGCCGGGGAAGCCGGATTTCTTTTTGGCAGCGTCGACGATGGCCCATCCGGCCCAGCGCGGCCAGAAAACGCGGGAGATGCCGCACACAGTTTCGCCGCCGGAGTCGTGTGGATCCTTGCTGTAGAGTCCTTCGACCAGATGAAGCTCTGAGTAGGCTAAAGCGAAATCGGCCATGTTTTGCTCCTTTTAAGGGTTGGATTTTTTGATGGTACGGCATCCTGGTACGGCGTCCATTATTACCCTTCGCATCCATTTACTTCAAGGGCATAGTTCCAGCCCTTCCGTACAAGTAGAGACATGGAAGGGGTGGTTTTCTTGCGTCGGCGTGGGGTTTCATGGCGGATTCCTTTTTCAGGCAGTAGGGCAAGGTACGTTTGTTTCATGATGAACGGTTGTCTGTGACCTGCCCCCGGCTGTTCATTCAAATGTAATTTTCCGGATGCGGTAGTTACCCATATCCGTCACATAGAGACTGCCTGAATCGTCATCTACGATAATGCCATAAGGCCTGTTAAACCGCGCTGCTGTTCCCGTGCCATCGGCGCTGCCCGCCGTGCCGTTTCCTGCAATCGTGGTGACCACGCCCTTTGACGTCACTTTCCGGATGCTGTGATTTCCTCCTTCTGCAACGTAGAGGTTGCCTGATTTGTCAATGCCAATGCCATGGGGTCTATTGAACCGTGCAGTCCTTCCCGTGCCGTCGGTAAAGCCTGCCGTACCGTCGCCTGCAAGCGTGCTGACTACGCCCGTCGACGTCACTACCTTCCGGATGCAATGGTTGTTGCCATCCGCTACATAGAGGTTGCCTGATTTGTCTACGGCAATACTACAAGGCAGATTAAACCGTGCATCCATTGCCTGGCCGTCGATATAGCCTGGCTTCCACCCGTCACCCGCAAGCGTTGCAGGTTCATGGTAATGGTAGTCGTCATCAGACGTTTGCGGGACAATTTTCCGGATATAGTGGCTTGACTCACTGAATTTTCCCTCTATCACATAGAGGTTTCTTGAAGCGTCCATGGCGATACTTCTGGGAGAATCAAGAGGGAACATATCCCCAAAGATATCAAGCGTGTCGACCTTGCCTTGCAACGTTATCTTCCGGATGCAACGGTTCCTGTAATCCGCCACATAGAGGTTGCCTGAAGCGTCTGTAGTAATACCCCAAGGGCGATTAAACCGTGCTGCCGTTCCCGTGCCGTCGGTGGAGCCTGTCATGCTGCTGCCCGCAAGCGTGCTGACCTCGCCCTTCGGTGTCACCTTCCGGATGCAATTATTGTAGTAATCCGCCACATAGAGATTGCCTGAGCTGTCTATGGCAATGCCGAGAGGACAGTTAAATTTCGCAGCCGTTCCCGTATAGTCTGCATAGCCCGCCGTGCTGCCAGCCAGCGTGCTGACGCCTATCGTCGGTACATAGGTGAACCCGGCAGCGGAAGGGAGGGATATTTTGCTTCCCACTTCCACTGTTATGTTGCCGCTGCAATTCATTCCTTTTGGCACTGTCACGGTCAACTGCATGGCGGAGGCGGCCACGATTGAGGCTGGAATACCATTCAATTTCGCGGCATTTTTGGCCGCCGCTGGATGGAAGTTGGCACCGAAAATACTCAGGGCGCCACCGTGGGGCGCCTCGGAAGGGATGAAACCACTGATGACGGGTGTGAGAAGCTTTGGTTGCGTGACATTCAACGTTCTGGTGTGCAAGCCATCGGCTGAGGTGAATGTCACCATTGCAGAACGTGCAACGTTTGTGCTGTTTTCTGTCACTTTTACACTTACCGATGCATTGTTACTGCCGCTTTCCGGCGTCACAGTGCACCAGCTTGCATTGCTGCTTGCTTTCCAATTCGTTTTTGAAAAAAGGTTCACGGTTTTTTGGTCGGCGACTCCGGAGTCGAAGTCGAGGCTTTGGGGAGCGACAGCAAAAAACAAAAGTTCCATCACGTTCGCGGGTTGAGTAAAGTTACCCGTTGTTGCGGCTAAATGTCCGCCAATGGCTACATTGCTATGGGTGTTCAGATCAGCATTTGTCAACGGGTAGAACAGCAGATGCAACGGCACCAGCGACTTGTCTGCTTTTGTGATGCCCAATGCCGCAAAGTGATGCTTAGTCCCATCCGGTTCTTTTTTCTGATCCGGCGGCCAATTCACAATCTCCCCGTTCCTGACGAGGATCAACCAGTAATCTCCAGTCCGGTAAAAAGCATCGGTGGCAAATGTCAAAGTAGCGTTCAGTTCGTCCGCAAGGGAATTCTTTTCAGCTTCAGAAAAAACACCATCCCAACGGCGGATGATCAAAGGCATTTCCTTACCAATATCTTCCATGACCAATGAGAAACAATCATCGGCTCCCGGAAGGATAATGGTGTCGTTTTCAAACTGATAGGTACCAAAAATACCCATCGTTTTACCCGAATAACATAATTCAATCCAGGGTGCACCCGTAAAGGCGTTTTGTATATTGGCGCTCTTGTTTTTCAATTTAAATGTATTGTTTCCATTGGCGGTAACTTCTGCGCACACGGAGGCATTATCGCGGGACCATTTGAAATAAAAACTCTTTGATTCCAGGCCTGGGTGAACTTCAATACGATAAAGACGGTTATCGCTACTTTCTGTATTGTCACTTTCGGAGTTGGCGTTTTTCGTGATCTGCAACGTTCCCGTGCTCCGGGGCTGCCACCAGTTACCGGATAATTCCGGCCATTCAGAAGATGCTCCCGGCCATTCACCGGCCAGGTATCTTTCCTTTAATTTTTCGCCAACATTGATCTTTTCATAGCGAAGCGCCCACTCGGTTTTGAGGCGCGTTGTCGTTTCGACACCCACGGCGGGATCGATGAGATCGCTGTCTTCTGCCGCGCTGACTTCTCGCTCCCAGGCGTCAATGTAATAGAGATAACTTTCGTTTTCTGTCGGTATATTTTGCTCAATGGGAGACTCGTTTTCGATCAGCAGGCCATCGATGTAATAGACACCCTTGCTCAGAATCAACTTACCTTCCTTAACCGACAGGCTCATCTCCATATTGCCGGGTGTGCCACTGCGGCCCACCATGGCGCGGAAGAAAGCGTTGTAGCGGTGCTCGGCCATCTGCACTTGTTCATTCCAGTCCGCATCGAGTTGCAGGCGGCCTTGCTGCATCAGCACGGCGCGGTAATGTTTCTTCGGATCGAAGCTGAAACGACTGAAATCGCCTTTCATTGTTGACTCCTCAGTGGTTGTGTTCTTTTGGAAATCTGGTTTGTGGGTTTAACCCCATCTCCAATCAATTTGATGAAAAGCGCCCATCTCGCCGCCGCCTTCGGCACCGTGGCGTATGGCTTCCGGCGATGTGGGGTGCAGGACACCGCAACCCGGTTTGCCCCATTCCTGGGTGTAAAACACGGGGGTTTCCGTTGTATTTCCCGCAATGTGGACGAAAGCCGGTTCATTGCTATGCCGGGAATAGCGAATCGCGCCCGGAGGCGAAAACCTCCTGTGCCTGTTCTTGTAGAGGATTTCCATGAAAATACAGTCACGGGCCTCCAGGAGTTCGGCATACATTTTGCCCAGCACTGTGCAGTATGTGAGCCGCATCAGGCTGTTTGGGGCGTGAACCTTCTGAAACAGGCAATCATTGGCAATCAGGCCGGAAAGGGGTGTATTGGTGTCGTCGTTGTGGATGTGAATGTTACGTGCCGCCAGTTTTTCAAGCTCCAGATACGTTCCTGTCAGCACAACCAGCCGACCATCCAGATTGATTTTCGAGAAACGGTATCGAGCGGCACTCTCCAGCCTCTTGTTGCCCGTGATATGTATGGTTTCCGTGACTCCCGGCTTTTTATAGAAAAACCATGTTTCGCCGTCGTATTCGAGCCCCATGAATTCGCTTGGCGGAATCAACCATTTTTTTTCATTGAACCAACTATTGATGTCGTCCCTGCCATTTCGCGTCTTGGTGGCCCATTCAAACGTCACAACGTTTTCGTCGTTGAAAAAGCCGGGGTGCGGCGGGGCATAGGGCAATATCGGCTGCGGTAGCGGATGCGGTTGCACATGTATATGCACATGCCCATGAAGCAGAGGTTCGTCGGGAATGAGCGTAGCGCTCATGCCCGCCGACAGGTAATCGTTCAGTTTCTCAATCACGGCATCCCAGACCGACGCATAGGCGCGGTGGTGAAACGCGCCCATTTCGCCGCCATCTTCGGCGCCGTGACATATGGCTTTCGGCGATACGGGGTGCAGGACACCGCAGCCCGGCTTGCCCCATTCCCATGTGTAAAACACGGGTATTTCCATTGTGTTTCCGACAATGTGACTGAAAACCGGTTCATTGCCATGCCGGGAATAGCGGATCGTGTCCGGGGGCAGGTTGAATTTTTTGTAGAGGGTATCCACGAAAATGCAATCGCTGGCATCCAGGTGCCCGGCGGTTATTTCGTCCAGCACGGTGCAATAGACAAGCCGCACCGGGCTGTTTGGGGCGTGAACCTCGTGCAGCAGGCAATCATTGGCAATCAGGCCGGAAATGGGGGTATCGGTAATGCCGTTGTGGATGTGGATATTGCGTGCCGCAAGCTTTTCAAGTACCAGATACGTTCCTGTCGGCACGGCCAGTCTGTCGTCCAGATTGATTTCCGAGAAACGGTATCGGATCACTGTTTTCGGATCTTCTTTAATCTCCTTGAAACTGTATTCAGGCGATGTTTCCAGTGTTTTTTTGCCCGTGATATGGATGTTTTTCGTAACTCCCGTTTTTTTATAGAAAAACCATGTTTCTCCGTCGTATTCGATACCCATGAATTCGCTTGCCGGAATTTCCCCTTTTTTGAACCAGCTATCAATATCAACCGATCCGTTTGTTTCGGCAGTTTTCCATTCGAAGCTGACGGTGTTTTTCTCTTCAAAAAAACCGGGGAAAGGCGGCGCATAGAGCAATACAGCCTGCGGATTT
Organism: Azoarcus sp.; assembly: GCA_031277415.1. Classification (GTDB taxonomy): domain Bacteria; phylum Pseudomonadota; class Gammaproteobacteria; order Burkholderiales; family Rhodocyclaceae; genus WRNU01. The sequence goes on along the minus strand of JAITMK010000025.1, from coordinate 2,079 downwards.
GCATGTCCCTGAAGCCAGTTTGGTTTGCGCACATCCACGCAATGGGGTGCCTGATTGTGGTGTCCGGCAAAGCTCTGGGGAGATTTTTCGCGCAAATCCACGCTTTCCGGCGAGACGAACGGGCCATTGACACACGCCGTCCGCGCTACCCGCTTCCAGCCCTCCCGGATCTCCAGATTCTCGAAACTGCCGATTTTTTCCGCGATGTCCCGGGCCGTCGTTAGCGAGCCTTTGCCTTGCCGCCATGCAACGGCGTGCATGATCTCCCTGCGTTTGCCTTCGATATGCGGCGACAGCGTTGTCGTGCCGACCAATTGGGCGAAATAAGGCAGGAGCCATTCCTGGCAGGTTTCCGGAAAACAATCCTTGTAACGCTGATCCAGGCTGTTATAGATGGTATCGAGCAATTTGCCGCAACTGTCGAGGTAGAGCGCCAGATGGCCTTCGCCTTCTCTGGTGGCGTCGCGCGTGCGGTAAACCTCTGGCAAGGCTTCGTAGAGCGCGCGGCCAAAGCGGCTTTCTATCGGGACGTTCATTGTTTTACCTCTTCCCATTCCAATTGAATGTGCTCTTCATGCTCCATATAAAACACCCCATGAGCGCCGGGATATAAGAATTGCGCGTCGCCGTAGTTGTCGCTGAATTTGCAAACGGAATATTCGACGCCGCGCACAGCCTCGACAAGCTGATAGACATCGCTCAAGTAGACCGGCGCGCCAATAGCGCGATTTTTGAGCGTGAAGTTCTGAAGCAAGACTTTCCGGACTTCCGCTTTAACGAGTTCCGGGTCAAAGCGCGAGCTGTTGATGCTGAGTGTGATGTAAAGAGTCATGATTTCAGACTCATACCCTTTCAATTCAACACGAACCCCTGGAACCGCGTGCGCCAACAGGAATGCTTCAAGCTCTTTTTCTAAAGATTCGCCCAGTTTCCCGCCCTGAGCGGGTACGACGGTGACGCATACAACCCGTTCGTTGTTTATCGATGTCAACTCGGCATGGGCATTCCAGACGCTGCTGTGGCTGATTGCCAGTTCCGCGAAATCCTTGACCGACACCGCGCGTTCCATCGTCGACAGGCTTGCGGGGGCGCTGCGTCGCAATGAGGTGACGGATTCCATGTCGTTGCCGCCCACGCAGGAGATGGGTTGTTCGACCGATTCAACGCGCGGATGGGGATAAGCCAGTTTTTTCAGCGAGCCTGCTTTGAGGTTGCCCACCGTCCCCGACCCCATGCGCCAGGCAATGCGGACATTGTTTTCGCCGGTCGGCAGGCGGCGACCATTGGTGCCGTCGCCGAACACGATGCGAAGATATCCGTCTTCGGTTACTCTGAGCGCGTAATGCGGATCGGTGGCCCGTGACTGATTGAACCGGGGAACCTGCGTCCAGGTTTCACCATCGACGATGATACGGATATCGGCCTTTACGCCGGAAACCTGTGCTTCGTCGGAAACAAAAGACACGTCGGCGACGGGGAACAGAAATTCCTGATTGGAAAGCGTCGCATTGCCGCTGCCCAGAATTCTTTCCGGCTGCGTTTCGCCATGACCGGCCAGCACGACATTGGCGCGGATGACCGTGTTGCCGGTGACGAATCCAACCGGCAAGGAAGCATCCAGGGTAATGACTCCGTCGGCATTCACTTGCTGCACCGATGTCATAAAACTTTGGCCGGGTTGCTCAATTACAATGGGCTTGCCCGGCTTGAGGCTCTTTGCGGCTCCCTTGTTCTCAAGGGTCAGTGAATTACTGCCCCCTGGGATTTGCTTATCGTTTACGTCGGACCCTTTCAGGCGAAGCTGTTCTTTGAATTGTCCAAAAATAACCGTTTTGCTGCGGATGAATTCTTCGGTTTGTTCAACGAGTGCCGTTGATTGCTCTTTATCAATTTTCAGAGTAAAGCGCTCTGCTTCCACTTTATTTACTTCTTGAATGTGCGCAGCAGTAAGATGCGTGTCGCACGCGACAACGCATAAATCATTACGGGTAATGCGCCTGACAATGCCAACTTCCAATAAATCATCATCTTTCATGCCAATGAAACTGTCTATTTCCCATTTCCATTGATTTTCACTGG
>JAITMK010000152.1 GCA_031277415.1 Azoarcus sp. | reverse complement strand
GCCTTTGCTTTCAGCTACTTCTTTTGCTGCCAACATTGGGAGGGATATGGACGTGCTGTTCGCTCTCCTTGCGCTTTCGATTCGGCCAATCGCAGCCGAAAAAATCACAGTAACTGAGGAAGTTGCCAAAAGGGCCGCACGATTTGCCGCGTAGAAAATCGCAATTCAGATCAGATGGAAAGTCGCAATTCGAATCACCGGGTAAATCGGGAGCAATATCACATGGCACACAGTCTCCGCGTTGAGCGCGATGAGGGCGCCTGGGCATGGAGTCGTAACGCCTGTGTGCTACCCCGCACAGATAGGTACGACGACGCAAGACAGCGATGCCGTCAATGACTCCATATCTTCGGATGGCACGAAACCCAAGAGTAGAGCAACTTGATCGTCCAGTATGATGACGGTAAGCGCAACAGAAACCTTTGTACGGAGATAGATAACGCTGGTATATCCTGATTGCTGCGAGAACGAGTGCGCGCACTGAAATTCAACTCCCTTGAGCAGTTATTGTTTAATCCTGTACAGCTTCCTTATCCCTTTTGCGTCATTGCGAGCGTAGCGAAGCAGTCCATTTCAAACCGACTCCTGCATCCTCAGTTTTCGGTCGGCGTAAACATCCGGGCGTATCTTTCAGCGCGTTTTGCGCACGATCAGGTTATCCCGGTGGATCATTTCGTGCGTGTCGACGTAGCCGAGAATGGATTCGATGTCGGTGCTGGGTTTGCGCAGGATGCGGCGGCATTCGCTTGCGCCGTAGTTGACCAGGCCGCGCGCGATTTCTTCTCCGGCTTCATTGACACAGGCAACGGCTTCGCCGCGCCTGAAATCGCCTTTTACTTCGAGTGCGCCCACGGGGAGCAGGCTGCGGCCTTCGTGTAGAGCCTTGACTGCGCCTGCATCGATGACGAGCGATCCGGCCAGTTGCAGGTGGTTGGCCAGCCATTGCTTGCGCGCGGCCAGCCTTGAACTGCTGGCGTAAAGCAGGGTTCCGGCGGGCTCGCCGCGAGTGAGGCGCAGGAGAATATCCGGCTCGTGCCCGCTGGCGATGCAGGTGTGCGCGCCGCCGCGCGCCGCGCGCCGCGCGGCCAGCACCTTGGTGAGCATTCCGCCCTTGCTGATGCCGCTTCCGGCCCCGCCTGCCATGGTTTCAAATCGGGGATCTTCGGCGGAACCTTCTTCGATCAGTTCGGCATTGGAGTCGCGGCGAGGGTCGGCGGTGTAAAGCCCTTTCTGGTCGGTGAGGATGATGAGGGCGTCGGCTTCGATGAGGTTGGCGACCAGCGCGGCGAGGGTGTCGTTGTCGCCAAACTTGATTTCGTCGGTGACGACGGTGTCGTTTTCGTTGATGACCGGAATCGTGCCCAGTTCGAGCAGTGTGATGAGCGTCGAGCGGGCGTTGAGGTATCGCTGCCGGTCGGAAAGGTCGTCATGAGTGAGCAGAATTTGCGCGGTGGCGAGGCCGTGGCGCGAGAAGGTTTTTTCGTAAGTTTCGATCAGCCCCATCTGACCGACAGCCGCTGCCGCCTGAAGGCAGTGCATTTCGTGGGGGCGTTTTTTCCAGCCCAGACGCTGTATACCTTCAGCAATGGCACCCGAGGAGACCAGGGCGATTTCGCGTCCCCCCTGGCGCAGGGCAGCAATCTGGCGTGCCCATTCGTCAATCGCGGCCTGGTCGAGTCCCGCGCCGTTGTTGGTAACGAGCGCGGAACCCACCTTGACGACCAGCCGACGGGCTTTATGGATGCGCGTTCTCATCGAAAACTAACTCCGGTTTGAAACCTCCCCCTTTAGGGGGTAATCCCGCTTGGGAGAGGCGTAACCTCTTCCACGCGTCGTTGTCGCTCGGTTACGGGCGTGGATTGAAACATTCAATGAAGTCTTGCAATTCCCCGGTATCTTCAATGTCTTCAGTATCGTCGCTGTCGTCGATGATACCGGCAGTTTTGTCGTTTTCGTCGGCACGCGCGCTGTCGAGGAAATCCTGGATGGCGAAAAGCAGCTTCTCACAACCTTCGCCATTGATGGCAGAGACCTCGAAATGGCGCTCGACCGGGCCAAAGGCATCGAGAAATGCCTGAATGCGGGCGGCGCGTTCATCCGGGGGAATGAGATCGAGCTTGTTGAGCACGAGCCAGCGCGGTTTGGCATACAGGGTTTCGTCGTACTTGCGCAATTCTTCGACAACGATGCGGGCATCGTGTACCGGATCGGCCTGGGGGTCGAAGGGCGCGAGATCCACCAGATGCAGGAGCAGGCGGGTGCGTTGCAGGTGGCGCAGGAATCGATGCCCCAGCCCCGCGCCTTCGGCGGCGCCTTCGATCAGGCCGGGAATGTCGGCAACCACGAAGCTGCGGTGCTCGCTGGTGCGTACTACACCGAGGTTGGGTGCGAGCGTGGTGAATGGGTAATCGGCAACCTTGGGGCGGGCGGCGGAAACGGCACGGATGAAGGTGGATTTTCCGGCGTTTGGCAGACCGGCCAGACCGACATCGGCCAGTACCTTGAGTTCGAGATGAAGATTGCGCTGCTCGCCTTCCTTGCCCAGGGTGCGTTTTCGCGGAGCGCGGTTGGTGCTCGTTTTGAAGTGGATGTTGCCCCATCCGCCGCGCCCGCCGCTGGCGAGCAGCACCTGTTTGCCGTCTTCGTCGAGATCGGCGAGTTGTTCGCCGGTGTCGATGTCGCTGATGACGGTTCCCACCGGGAGCCGCAGGACGATATCTACGCCGCCACGGCCATAGCAGTCCCGGCTGCCGCCGTTCTTGCCGGGTTCGGCGCGAAAGATGCGGGTGTAGCGGTATTCGACCAGCGTGTTGATGTTACAGTCGGCCACGGCGAGCACGCTGCCGCCGTGGCCGCCGTCGCCACCGTTGGGGCCTCCGCGCGGGATGTATTTTTCGCGTCGGAATGTGGCCGCGCCGTCGCCGCCCTTGCCGGCGATGACTTCGATACGGGCTTCGTCAAAGAATCTCATAAAGAAAAAGCCCTATCTCAAAGGACAGGGCTTGTGTGGCGGTAATCCGGATTCATCCAGATACCGCGCATGTAACGTCAGGCCGCGGCGTCGGCAGCCTTCGGAATGACCGCGACGGTACGGCGGTTTCTCGGGCCCTTGATCTGGAATTTGACCGTGCCGTCAATGAGCGCGAACAAGGTGTGATCCTTGCCGATACCGACATATTCGCCAGGATGGAACTGAGTTCCGCGCTGGCGGACGAGAATGTTGCCGGCAGCGACGAATTGTCCGCCGTAGCGTTTGACACCGAGGCGTTTCGATTCCGAGTCGCGGCCGTTACGCGAACTGCCGCCTGCTTTTTTGTGAGCCATGTCGAGTAGCCTCCGGTCTCAGGCCGAAATCGCTTCGATGCGAATTTCGGTGTAGTTCTGGCGATGCCCCTGGTGCTTCTGGTAATGCTTGCGCCGACGCATCTTGAAAATCTTGATTTTGTCGTGACGGCCGTGCGAGAGCACGGATGCTGTGACGGTAGCCCCTGCAATCACGGGCGTGCCGATCTTGACCGACTCGCCTTCACCGACCATCAGAACCTGGTCGAGAGTGATTTGGGAACCCACGTCGGCCGGTATCTGTTCTACCTTGATCTTTTCGCCGGCCGCGACGCGATACTGCTTGCCGCCGGTTTTTATCACCGCGTACATGGTGTTACTCCAGACTTGATAAACCACTCATTCTATGAAGAAAAAGAAGAGAGGTCAACGAATATGTGAGCCAAAGGATGAAGCGTATATGTACCGTACAATTTTGCGCTATACCAAGCCATTCCTGGTTGCTATCATCGGCAGTCCTTATGTTGCCTTGTCTTCTTTTTCATGCGTGTTTCCGTCGAGACCAGCGTTGCTCGCCATATCGGTGATCGCAAAGAGCAACAGGATCGTGTTGCCGTACTGACTCATCCGTCGCATCCAGGCGCGTTGCTCATCACGCTGGCTGACGGTATGGGTGGGCACAGCGGCGGCGCGATGGCTGCCGAGCAGGTCATCCTTTCCGCACAGCAGAATTTCGAGTCCTTTTCCCCGGCCACCGAGCAACCTGCACATCTGTTGAATGAGGTGGTTCAGGGCGCACACCTGGCCATTCGCCTGAGCCGTTTTGCCACGGAGCAGGATCCGCACAGCACGATCGTGGCGTTCATGCTCTATCGGGGGCGGGCGTACTGGGTACATTGCGGCGACTCGCGCCTCTATCATTTTCGCAACCGCAGATTGATGCTGCGGACACGGGATCATTCGCTGGTCGAGGAATTACAACGCCGGAAAAAGTTGACTGCGGAAGAAGCGCTCAATCATCCGCAACGCAATGTGCTGGTTTCCTGCCTGGGCAGTGATCGCACACCGCAGGCCGATACGGGCAGTTGTGAAAGCGTGATGGCCGGGGATCACTTCCTGCTTTGTTCGGATGGTTTGTGGAGCTACTTCTCCGATGAAGAATTGACCGATACGCTGGCCAGCCTGTCTGCTAATGAGGCAGCGCAACGCCTGCTCGATCTGGCCCGCAGACGCTCTCAGGGCAGCGGCGACAATATCTCGCTCGCCATCATCAAGTTTGCCCCTCTCAAAGACTGAACCGGAATGTGACATGCTCTACTCTGGCGTTCATAAATGAAAACAACCCTTCTTATCATCGGTATCGTATTATTCATTAACGTTTTTATACTGTCGTTCGTGGCAAATTTTCACGCGGGCCTTGTCGTGCTTGGGCTATTGTCTGTCTCGTTGATTCTATATGCTCTATTTTTCGACAAAATTCCGGGGCGAGTGCATCTCATTACTGTAATAATGTGTCTTATTCCAATATTGTTCATGGTTTTTTTGGGTATTTACGGAAACGCATCCAATTCCACCTATGACGAAAACGTGGTAATTGCTCTGGGCGCCGGAATCCGGGGAGATCAAGTCCGGGGCACTCTTGCCAGACGGCTGGATGCCGTGGTTCAGTACCACAAGAAAAACCCGAAGGCTGTAATTATCGTTTGCGGCGGGCAAGGGCCGCAGGAAACCATAACAGAAGCGCTGGCAATGGAACGTTACCTGGTCGCGCGCGGAGTACCGGAAGATAAAATTCTCAAGGAAGACAAGTCGACCACAACCCTGGAGAATTTCATGTTTGCCCGCGTAATTCTCAATAATCATTTTCCTCATGGTTATACGAGTGTTTTGATCACTAATGATTTCCATATATTCAGATCTCTAAGGCTTGCCCGACATGCCGGGATCAACCCAAATCATTTCGGTGCACCTACCGATTGGTACTTAATGCCCGTCAATTATCTACGGGAAGTGCTTGCCGTCGGGAAAATGGTTATTTATAAGAATTATTGAATCGGATATTTAGGGAACCCCTGCAAAACCCCTTCTGTCATTCTGCGCGCAGCGAAGCGAAGTCGCAGAATCCAGACGTTGCATGGATCCTGCGACTTCGCGCAGGATGACAAGTGGTGAAAGCAGAGGTAATGCAGATGTTCGCCTGCCAGATGTAAAGATTTTCTCCGCAAGTCATGCGGAGATTAAACACCCAATTCTCCGCAACGGTAAGCAGTTTCATGTCGCACCCCTATCCCGGTTTTGCGGCCAGGGTTTCGCGTTCCAGTGTGAGAGTCACTTCGCCGATCAGTTGCCATAACGCTTGGTGCGCGGGGTTGGTATTTTCCCTCGGTTAACCGCAGTTTTCCGGTGAGATGACGCGTTTTTGCAAAAATTATCACGCCTGACTCATCCCCCGCAGGAACAACCCGCAGCTTTTTGCCTCTCTCCCACAAAAGAAGACAGACCTTCTTTTTTGTAGGCGTTCCTAAGAAGACAGAGCTTCTTTTTTGTCCCAGTAAGGTGTTCCTAAGGAGTTTTTAACATGAGGCATTTCCCATCTTTTATTCGCATTACCATCGCTGCCGCTCTCGGACTAGCTGCTTTCCCGGTTTCCGCTGGACAGACGGTCATCATTGATTCCAGCGTATCCAACTACGGTTTCTACGGTAACAGCTCAAACCCGAATGGCTCGGTTTGGCCGTCAAACGTCCCTTCATCTTCCGATACGCATGTGATCGTCACGGGTACCTCGACTAAGGTAAATGGCAGAGTCTACGGCGGGCTTGCCGAGGACAGTACCGCTGCCTCTGTCACCGATAGCACCGTCACCATCGAAAACGGCGCGAAAGTGAGTGGTAGCACCTACGGCGGGTATGCCGACGGCTATTCTGGCATTGCCACGGCCAACGAAAATACTGTCACCGTCAAAGACGGTAGCAGCACAGGCTATATCTACGGCGGGAATGCCGACGGCTCCGACGATGCCACGGCCAACAAAAATATTGTGGATATCAGCGACAGCAGCACGGACTTTGTTTATGGCGGGTATGCCTCCAGCCTTTACAGTGACGCCACGGCTAACGAAAATACTGTCACCATCAGTAACACAGCGGTCGGTGACATATGGGATGCTGATGTTTATGGCGGGTATGCTACAAGCAGTTCCGGCAAAGTCACAGCCAACAAAAATACCGTCACCATCGACGATAACAGCACGGTAACAGGCTATATTTTTGGCGGGTATGCCTCCAGCAATTCCGGCAACGCTACAGCCGACGACAATACCGTGAAGATCAGTAACAGCACGGCGACGAACAGCGCGGTTTACGGCGGGAGGACTGAAAACCTTTACGGAACCGGCAATATCACAGCCACGAACAATACTGTGAACATCAGTAATAGCAAGATAAGCAACCATGTTTACGGCGGAAGCGCTGAAGGCAATTCTTCCGGCGACGCCACGGCCACGGACAATACCGTCACCATCAGTGGCAGCAGCACGGCAGTCGTCGTTTACGGCGGAAATGCTTCCAGCGGTTCCGGCGACGCCACGGCCAATGAAAATACCGTCACCATCAGCAATGACACAAAGATAGGCGGCGTTTCCGGCGGGAATGCCGTCAGCACTTCCGGCGAGGCCACAGCCACGGACAATACCGTCAACATCAGCGACAGCACCACAGTAACAGGCACTGTTTACGGCGGGTATGCTCTCGTCATTAGTAATGCCGCAGCCAGTGCCAACAAAAATACCGTCACCATCAGCGGCGGCGAGGTGGGTTGGGACATCTTCGGCGGGCATGCCAAAAGCGCTTCCAGCGACGCCGTAGTCACGGGCAATACTGTCGCCATCAGTGACAGTAAGGTGGGCCATGAGATCCACGGCGGGTATGCCGTAGGCTCCGACTACAGCTCCGGCTCCGGCAACGCCACGGCCACGGACAATACCGTTACCATCAGCGACAACGGCACAGTAACAGGCCCTGTCTACGGCGGTACTGCCATCAGCAATTCCGGCGACGCCGCAGCCACGGGCAACACCGTCACCATCAGCGGCGGCGAGGTGGGTTCGAGCATCCGCGGCGGGTATGCCGCCGGTCCCGGCAGCGCCACGGCCACGGGCAACACCGTCAACATCAGCGGCGTCATGGTGGATGGTAATGTTTACGGCGGGTATGCTGGAGGCTATTCCGGCACCGCCACGGCCACGGACAATACCGTCAACATCAGTGCCAGCAGTGTGACCGGGACGGTCTACGGCGGGTATACCGAAAAGCATTTCGGCGACGCCTTTACCGGCAACACCCTGAACATCAAAACCTCCGGCTTGACCGTGGGTGGTATTGAGAACTTCGAGATTCTCAATTTCTACGTGCCTGCGACCCTGCCCAATAACGGCACCATGCTCACTGTCACCGGCACTGCGGACCTGACCTACGGCGTCGACAGATCGTCCAAAGTCAACGTCGGCATCGACGGCAACCGCGCCCCCCTGGCAGCAGGAGACAAGATCATCCTCATTGACGCCAGCACAGGAACGCTCATCACCAACAGCGACCTCAACACCACTTCCAAAGTTGAAGGCACGCTGGGCGCCACACTCATATATGACCTCGATATCGAAGTCGTCGGTGACACGCTCATCGCTACCGTGAGCGGCGATGGCGATGGCGACGGTGATGGCGACGGCGATGGCGGCGACGGCGGCGGCGATGGCGGCGATGGCGATGGCGATGGCGACGGCGGTGGCGATGCTCCGATTGTGGCAAAACAGGCCAAAACCCTCCTCGAAGGCAGACTTGCCGGGCTGGTGATAACCGCAGATTCTCTCATCTACAAAAGCATCTCCTTCATCAAAGACATGAAGCATGACAAGGACAAACCGGGCCTAACTCCCTTCTTCGTGGGCGAAGGCGGCTCTACCCGGTATGACACCGGTTCGCACGTCGATATCGATGGCGGTTCCATCCTGGCAGGCGCAGCATGGAAACAGGCCCTCAATTCCGGAAAACTGATGCTCGGCGGCTTCGTCGAGGCAGGATGGGGAAGCTACAACACCTTCAACAAGGCCCTGTCCGTCAAGGGAAGCGGCGATGCGAACTATCTCGGTATGGGTATCTTCGGACGTCATGACTTCAACAACAACATCTACACCGAAGCCTCTTTGAGAATGGGACGTGTTGGAACAGACTTTGACAGCTATGACATGGGCGTTGGCAAGGCAAGCTACGATTCGAAATCCAATTACTTCGGTATCCATATCGGAACCGGGTATCTGTGGAAGATCAGGGACAAGGCAACGCTTGATCTTTCAGCGAAATACATGTGGACGAAGATGAACAGCGACAGTGTCCGCATGAGCACGGGCGACCCGATCAAATTCGATTCGGCAGATTCGCATCGCGTTCGCGCAGGTGGCCGCTTTACCTATGCCGCAACAAACACGATCAGCCCCTATGCAGGCGCATACCTTGATTACGAGTTCGACGGCAAGGCCAAAGGCACGACTTATGGTTACGCCATGGATACGCCTGAACTGAAAGGCAGCACGGGGGTTATCGAGACGGGTCTGACGATTCAACCGTCGAAGTCCAGGTCGCTCTTTGTTGACGTGGGCATCCAAGGCTATGCCGGCACCCGCGAAGGCGCCTCGGGTAGAGCGCAACTGCGGTATCAGTTCTGAGTGCGGCAGTTCAGCATGGCTGAGTCCTCCTGATCGTTACATTACACGATCAGGAGGACTCCGTTTTTTCTGATCGACCTCATAGCGAAGTAGGGGCGAATAATTATTCGCCCTGGTCATTTCCCCCGCGTTTGCAACCAAGGGCGAATGATTATTCGCCCCTACAGACCGCTATTCCTCCTCCTCTTCATAATCCATCATAAATTGAACACTTTTTTTTGCCTTATCGGCTACCGAAATAATATCCACACCCCTCATGCGGAAGAGTTCGACAATGGATTTGTGAACAAGAACAGGCGAAAGCGTTGCTCCACCCATCTTGAACAGAAGACGCTCACGTAACGGGGTTTTTTCCAGTAATTCCGCATCCAATATATAAGCATAAATACTATGTCTTATTGGGTCAGTATACGATGGTTCATGCTCATATTTCGATAGTTTTTTGTCCCAACAAATGAATCTCTCTGTGAATGTCAGAAACCAGAAGTCTTCGTACCATTTCTTTTTATGGTCGATATAAATTGCCGGTTGTATCACCAGATTTGGAATCTCCATATCTTCCAGTTTTTTGGCGATGTGTTCACGGACAACCAAATCGTCAGCGGAAAATAAAACGTCTGGAGGAGGATCAACAGGGATTTGACCCATTTCAAAACACAGTTCCAGCATGCCATTGGTAAATATCAATGGTTTCTGTCCGAGAGGGAGGGCCTCGGATTCATAAGGTTTATAAAATGTGTCTTCATCTGGAGTCAGAAAAGGGAAACACACATCATCCGGTGAATTAAGGAAAAAATATTCCCTGTCGAATATACTGAATGGAATCATCGTCATCTCCCCGTGGTAGGGGCGAATAATTATTCGCCCTGGTCATTTTCACCGCGTTTGCAACCAAGGGCGAATAATTATTCGCCCCTACAGACCGCTATTCCTCCCCGGCCAACGCCATCCCCCCCGAACTGCTCGACACCCGGCAGGCCGCAGAAGTGCTCGATGTCTCCGAAGACGCTGGCGATCTGGCGCTCCTCCGGGCGCTACAGCCTGCCTTACGTCAAGGTCGGGCGCAAAGTGCGCTATCGGCGCTCCGATCTCATCGCCTGGCTGAAGAAGCACGTGCGGCAACTTGGGCAATCGTGACCGCTGTAACCGGATTTTCAGGGTTTCCCGGCTCAACAGGGTTGAACCGGGAAATGTAGGTGATACGGCAGTATATGTATGTTGTTTTTGGTATAGACGTAAGGCTTTGCATGCTAGCCCGATGATAGCCAAAAATAAACTAAAAAAGGCTGCATTGCCGCAGCTCTTTGATTTTATGGTGGTGGAATGCGGAACTGAACCCGCGTCCAACATCCAATGCAAATAGTAACGCTTCCGACTCTTGAGGAATACCTCAGAGAATTTGGCCGTTTCGATTCGGCGAGAGGTCGCGGCGCGCGGTCGAACTTGCGTCATCGCAACCCGTACCAGACACCGCGCCCGCTGCCGTGCTGCTCCAGATGCTTGCGCTCGACCAAGTCGCGCAAGTGCTGTTTGAGGGTGTTACGGTTGCTACCGGTCAACTTGATGGCCTCGGCCATCGTGATACGCCCGTGCTCACGGGTAAACTCAACGATCTGCAACGACAACTCCGGAAGCGTGCCCAACACAATTCTCTCGCGCTCGACCTTCTTCGTAAGGCGCGCAACTTGCTCGGCCAGCGAGCGCAGGAAGAACAGCAGCCACGGTTGCCAGTTCGGTGCTTCGGTGCGGATCGTGCCCTGTGTCTGCCGCAGCGCCAGATAGTAGGCTTCCTTGCTTGCCTCGACCACGCTTTCCAATGAGCTGTATGGGACGTAGGCATACCCGGCCTGAAGCAGTAGCAAGGTCGTCAGCACGCGGCTGAGCCGCCCGTTGCCATCCTGGAATGGGTGAATTTCAAGGAATACGACCACAAAAACAGCAATGATGAGCAGCGGGTGCAGATGTAATTTTTTACGCTCATCGCCTACCCATTGCACCAATTCCGTCATCAGGCGTGGCGTGTCGAACGGCGTGGCTGTTTGGAACACGATGCCGATCTGGACACCGTTCTCGTCGAAGGCGGCAATGCTGTTTGAGTTGGTCTTGTAGTGGCCCCGGTGCCACTCGTCCTTCTGGCTGTATTGCAGCAGGATTTGATGAAATTGCTTGATATGGCTCTCGTTGAACGGGATGTCCTCCCACGCCCGGAACATCAAATCCATCAGTTCGGCATACCCGGCGACTTCCTGTTCATCGCGCGTCTCGAACTTCTTGATGGCGAGGTTCGACAGCAATCGTTCGACATCACGGTCGGTGAGTTTGCTGCCTTCGATGCGGGTGGATGAACCGATGCTTTCGATGGTGGCCACGCGCCGCAGCGCCGACAGACGGTCGGGTGCGAGCGTACCCAAGGCGCGCCAAGCGCCCTTGAACTCGTCGATCCGGGCGACCAAGGCCAAGACCTCCGGGGTGATCTGGAAGGTGTCTGTTCGGAACATGAACCAATAATACGCCCATTTACACCCATTTCGATACAGCCCGAATGGGTTGAGGTTGCATCTGAAAGACACGGGCCGTAAATCCTGCAAATGCGCGCGAAAAAGGCAACAAAAACCCCCAACCGAGAGCGGTTGAGGTTGGTGTATTGGTGGTGTGGGGGCGACCCTATGAAAACGCTGACGGCTGCAACAGGACCTTGCCATCGAATGCGCTGTCCAGCGTCGGGCTGACCAGCGTTCGCAGCGCAGCGCGAAACCACGCCAGCACTGGGGAAAACAGGCAAAAAACCAACCGAGAACGGCTGGTTTTTTGAATAGTGGTGGTGATGGGTGGAATTGAACCACCGACCTATGGGTTATGAATCCATCGCTCTAACCGTCTGAGCTACATCACCGGCGAAAACGACAAATTCTATGTGCCAAGCCTTGGGTCGTCAAGAAAAGCTGTAGTACGCTATACAATTTTGCGCAAGCATGGCACGCGGCAGCGGTTTCAGGGGTATGAAAAAATTGTATATCCGCACCTTCGGGTGCCAGATGAATGAGTACGATTCGGGCAAGATGGCCGATGTGCTCGGGGCGGTTGAGCCGTTTGTCCGGACGGATGATCCGGGCGAGGCGGACGTTATCCTGTTCAATACCTGTTCGGTGCGCGAGAAGGCGCAGGAACGGGTGTTCCACGATCTGGGTCGGGTGCGGCGCTTGAAGCTGGAGCGGCCGGATCTCGTCATCGGGGTGGGGGGATGCGTAGCCAGTCAGGAGGGCGAGGCGATTGTGCGTCGGGCGCCCTACGTGGATGTGGTGTTTGGGCCGCAGACCTTGCATCGGTTGCCTGCCTTGATCGCGCGGCGCCACGAGAGCGGCAAGCCGCAGGTGGATGTTTCCTTTCCCGAGGTGGAGAAATTCGACTCGCTGCCGCAGGCGAAGGCTGACGGGGCGTCGGCCTTTGTTTCGATCATGGAAGGTTGCTCGAAATATTGCACGTTCTGCGTGGTTCCCTATACACGCGGTGAAGAAGTGTCGCGCCCGCTCGACGATGTGCTGGCGGAGGTCTCGATGCTGGCAGCGCAGGGAGTGCGGGAGGTGACTTTGCTCGGTCAGAACGTCAACGCCTGGCGGGGTTTGTTGGAGAAGGATGCGGTGGCAGGCGATGAGGAGGCGGGTGACTTTGCGCTGTTGCTGGAGTGCGTGCATGACGTGCCCGGTATCGAGCGCATCCGTTTCACGAGCTCGCATCCGCGCGAGATGACTCCGCGTCTGATCGAGGCGTTTGCCCGTTTGCCTAAGCTGGCGCCGCAATTGCATTTGCCGGTGCAGTCCGGTTCGGATCGGGTGCTGGCGGCGATGAAACGCGGTTATACGGTGCTGGAGTACAAGTCCATCGTGCGGCGGTTGCGGGCGGCGCGCCCGGAGTTGTCGCTGAGTACGGATTTCATCGTCGGCTTTCCGGGCGAGACGGCGGAAGATTTCGAGAAAACAATGAAGTTGATCGAGGAAATCGGTTTCGATGGGGCGTTCAGCTTTGTCTACAGCGCCCGTCCGGGGACCCCGGCGGTGGAACTCGATGATCCCGTGCCGCAGGAGACGAAGCTGGCCTGGCTCATGCGCCTGCAAAAGCGCATCGACGAACAGGCGCAGGCCATCAGCCGGTCGATGGAGGGGGGCGTCGAGCGGATATTGGTCGAAGGGGAAGCGAAGAAGGACATTGACGAGCTTTGTGGGCGCACCGCCAATAACCGGGTGGTGAATTTTCCCGTGCCTGCTTCCGCGCGCGAACGGCTGGCAGGGCAGTTTGTCGATGTGCGGATTACCGCCGCCCTGCCGCATAGCCTGCGCGGCGAGATGGTGGCAGGGGAGGCGTCGTGATAGCCGGTGCGGCGGTCAGGGAACTCACTCTGGAGCCGGTGGATAACGGGCGTCTGGCTCGCTTGTGCGGGGCGCTCGACGAGAATCTGCGGCAGATCGAAAACGCTTTCGATATTTCCATTGCGCGGCGCGGGGCGCATTTCACGTTGCATGGGCGTAATGCGCAGCGGGGAGCGGCGGCGCTACAGCATTTTTATGGCCTGTCTGACCGCGATTTGTCGCGCGAGGAGTTTCAATTGGGGCTGGTGGAGCTTGTTCGCGAGGAAGATGCGTATCCCCCCGGCGCGCCGACACTGTTGACGCGCCACAACGGGGTGCACGGACGCACGCCCCGGCAGGCGGAATACCTGGTGAATATTCAGAGGTACGATATTACATTCGGCATTGGCCCTGCCGGAACGGGCAAGACGTATCTGGCGGTGGCGAGCGCGGTAGATGCGCTGGAGCGCGATCTGGTCGACCGTATCGTGTTGACCCGTCCGGCGGTGGAGGCGGGGGAGCGCCTCGGTTTCCTGCCCGGTGATCTGGCGCAGAAAGTCGACCCCTATCTACGTCCGCTCTACGATGCGCTGTATGATCTGGTGGGGTTCGACCGGGCTACGAAACTTTTTGATCGCGGCCTGATCGAGATTGCGCCGCTTGCTTTCATGCGCGGGCGTACTTTGAATAATGCTTTCGTGATTCTCGACGAAGCGCAGAATACGACGCCGGAGCAGATGAAGATGTTCCTGACCCGCATGGGTTTCGGGGCGAAGGTGGTGGTAACGGGCGATTTGACTCAGATTGATCTGCCGCGTGGCAATCGCAGCGGGTTGGCGGAAGCGCGCGAGGTGCTGACGGGGGTGCGCGGGTTGGCATTTACCGAGTTCACCAGGGAAGATGTCGTGCGTCATCCGCTGGTTGCGCGTATCGTAGAAGCCTATGAACACAAAAAAGAAGAAAGAGGGAGAAAAAATGACGAAACAATCGGGTAATCCACTAGTCATCTTGACGGACAGCAACGGTAAGAGCAGCAAATCGCGTGCCAGCCAGCTCGAAGTGGATTTCGGGGACGGGCGCCGTTTGCTTTTCCTGTTCACGGAAGTGGGCGAAAGTGATCTCGAAATCGAAGCGGTGGCGGATTCTGACGAATCGGCTCCGGGCATCAGCGTGCGCCCGTGCGCCGGTAACGTCATCGGCGTGCGGGTGGAATTACCGGGTGATTCTCCGGTGGAAGACGAGGAAGTTTCGCTGTCGGCCGGACCGATGTTGAATCTTCTGGTACAGAAGGCAGTGGAGGGGGTGGATCGGGTCAATGCGCCCAAGAAGCATCAGGTGCGGCGCTGGGTCAATGCGGCGCTTTTCAATGATGCCGAGATTACGGTGCGGTTGGTCGGAGAGCCGGAAGGCCGCGCGTTGAACAAAAACTATCGCGGAAAGGATTCCGCGACCAACGTGTTGTCGTTTTCTTATGGCGGAAAAAAGGAAAACGAGAAGGGCGAAAAGGCTCAAGGCGGCTGTGAACCCCTGCTGGGCGATCTCGTGCTGTGCGTGCCGGTGGTGACGCGCGAGGCGAACGAGCAGGGCAAGGCGCTCGACGCGCATTTCGCTCATCTGATAGTGCATGGCATATTGCATCTGCAAGGGTTCGACCACAAAAAGAAAGCCGAAGCCGAAGCGATGGAAGCGCGTGAGCGCGAAATTCTGGAGTCGCTCGGGTATGCAGATCCTTATGTCGTTTGAAATGCTGTTCGCATATTCATGATCTCCATGGCTGTGTGAAATGGACGATTCCAGCTCTTCTCAGGATAAACCCACGCTGTTGGAACGCTTATCGGCATTGCTTGCTCCGGAGCCGGAGGATCGCGATGACCTCATCGCTCTTTTGCGCGCGGCTCATGAGCGTGAACTATTCGATGCGGATGCGTTCTCGATCATCGAGGGGGCGCTGCAAATGGCCGATATGCGTGCGTGCGACATCATGGTGGCCCGTGCGCGCATGAATGTCCTCCACATTGGCGATTCCGTGGGGTCGATTGTCGCTTTTGCGGTAAGAACCGGGCATTCACGCTTTCCCGTGATCGAGGGCGACAAGGACGATGTGATGGGCATCCTGCTTGCCAAGGATTTGCTGCGCTTTTTCACGGGGCAGAAATTCTGTTTGCGTGAGATGTTGCGTCCGGCGATGTTCATCCCTGAGTCCAAACCGCTCAATGTGCTGTTGCGCGAATTTCGCCTGAGCCACAATCACATGGCCGTCGTGGTGGATGAATATGGCGGCGTTGCGGGGCTTGTCACGATCGAGGACGTGCTGGAACAGATCGTTGGCGACATCATGGACGAATACGATACCGGAGATGAAAGTGGCGCCTATATCGCAGCCGAACGTGACGGGCGTTTCCGCGTCAGGGCGATGATCCCGATTGGCGATTTCAATGAGGCTTTCGGCACTGCGTTCAACGATGATGAACTCGAAACGGTCGGCGGACTCCTGATTCGCCACTTTGGACGGTTGCCGCGCCGCGGCGAGATTGCGGTCATCGAAGGTTGGCGTTTTCAGGTATCGCGTGTCGACAGTCGGCGCATTCACACGTTGCTTGTCGAACGTGCCACGCCGAGCATCGATTCCGGGATGTCTGGCGCATGAGGATTGCTGCACGCGCCTTGTTGGCCCTGTTGGCCGGTGCGCTGGCTGTGCCCGCTTTTGCGCCTGTGGAATGGTTTCCGCTTGCCTTCCTCAGTCTCGCATTGCTCGTTGGCCTGCTGGAGCGCGCGGCTTCGGTGCGAGGTGGATTTTGTATCGGATTTGCCTGGGGGCTGGGCGCGTTTGGCGCGGGGGTGTCATGGCTCACCATCGCATTGTCGCGTTACGGCGGCGTGTTTTTGCCGGTGGCGGTGGGGCTGATTTTCTTGTTTTGCGCGTTTCTCGCGCTGTATCCGGCGCTGGCGGGGGCGTTTTATGTGCGATGGCGGCGTGGCGGCACATTGCGGCGGGCTTTGCTCTTTGCCGGTTTATGGGTGCTTGCCGAATGGCTGCGCGGCACGTTGTTGACCGGCTTCCCGTGGCTTGCCATGGGCTATTCTCAAACGCCGCCAAGCCCGCTTGCCGGGTATTTTTCGCTTGTGGGAGTTTATGGCGTTGGGGGAGGGCTGGCTTTCGTTGCGGGGCTGTTGGGGATTTGCGCCGTTGCCCAAAATGCCGGGCGCTGGAAAATTTTCACCGTACTGATCGTCGCACTCTTTTTCGGAGGATGGGCGTTTTCCCGGATTCAATGGGTCGAACCCGACGGCCCGCCGCTTGCGGTATCGCTCGTGCAGCCGAACATCGAGCAATCGCTCAAGTGGGATCCTGCATATTTTTTTGAAGCGCTACGGATTAACGCCGATCTGCTGCGCGCGGCGCGCGGCGATCTCATCGTTCTGCCTGAAGCCGCACTGCCCACAACGTTCGATACGTTGCCGGAGGATTATCTCGACCAACTGACCCGTTTCATCAGCGAGCGCAACGGTGCGCTCGTGACGGGTGTCTTTACCCGCGACGACAAGCGCCACTACAACGCCGCCGTCACTTTGGGCGAGGGCAGTGGGCAAGGCTATGCGAAAACTCACCTCGTGCCCTTTGGCGAATACTCGCCGCCGCTCTTCGACTGGTTCTACCGGCTGGCGAATATTCCCATGTCCAACCAGAGTCCCGGCGAAGCGAATCAACCGCCGCTCGAACTGTTTGGACGGAAAATTGCCGTCAATATCTGTTATGAAGATATTTTCGGCGCTGAACTGATTTACAGCCTGCCGCAAGCCGGGCTGATGCTCAACCTCTCGAATCTTGCCTGGTACGGCGATTCGTTCGCCCAACCGCAGCATCTGCAAATCGCCCGCGCCCGCGCGATGGAGACGGGCCGTCCCATGCTGCGTTCCACCAACACCGGCATGACCGCCCTCGTCCTCCCGGACGGTTCCGTCCCGGCGGTACAGCCTGCCTTCACACGCGGCGTGCTGGAAGTGGAAGTGTCCGCTTTCAAGGGGCTGACGCCTTATGCGCGATGGGGGGATGTGCCCGCGCTCATCCTGGCGTTGGTGGCTGTTGTGGTTGCGGTGAGGGTAGGGCGGCGAGGTACTTTGCTAAGGGAAAAAACATGACATCCATGATTCTTGGGCTTGTGCTGTTCTTCAGCGCACACAGTTTGCAGGTCGCCGATAAAATGCGACTGTCATTATTGAATCAAATGGGCAAGACCCCCTACAGGGTCGCTTATTCGATAGTGTCCCTTGCCGGTCTGATTCTGATCGGTCTTGGCTTTGCCGATTACCGGTCCGGCGGCATGATCTTTGTCTGGGTTACTCCGCTTTGGATGAGACACATGGCATTGCTTCTGAACTGGGTTGCCATCGTTTTTTTCGCGGCTGCCTACTTGCCCTGCCATATCCGGCGAACGCTTCAGCACCCGATGTTGATAGGGATCATGATATCGGCAATTACCCATCTGCTCACCAATGGCGATATGGGCAGCATGATCCTGTTCGGATCATTTCTGCTTTGGGCAGTGATCGTGCGTATCAACATCAGGTTTCGTACCGTTGATAAAAAACCAGCCAGGGCATCCATACCCTTCGATCTTCTGGCGCTTGCAATCGGTACTGCTTCTTACGCAATCATCGTTTTCTGGCTACACCCCCATATCTTCAAGGTTCCCGTCTGGCCGGGCTAAGAAACCGTTCTGCATTCAAGCTGCCAGGGACGCGATATCGATCACGAAGCGGTACTTGACGTCGCTGTTGAGCATCCGTTCATAAGCGGTGTTGATTTGATCGGCGCGGATCAGTTCGATGTCGGCAACGATGCCGCGTTCCGCGCAGAAGTCGAGCATTTCCTGTGTTTCGGGAATGCCGCCGATCAGCGAACCCGCAATCGCACGACGCTTGAAGATCAGGTTGAAAACGCCGGGCGAGGGGTGCGGCGTGGAGGGTACGCCCACCAGCGTCAGCGTGCCGTCGCGTTTCAACAGGGTCAAAAAGGCGTCGAGATTATGCGGTGCGGCAACCGTATCGAGAATGAGATCGAAACTCTTGACGTGCGCGGCCATCTCGTCGGCATTGGCCGAGACGACGACTTCATCCGCGCCCAGCGCCTTTGCGGTTTCGCGCTTGGAATTGGACGTGGTAAACGCAACGACGTGCGCGCCCATCGCATGCGCCAGTTTGATGCCCATGTGGCCCAGGCCGCCGATACCGGCCACGCCGACCTTCTTGCCCGGCCCGGCGTTCCAGTGCCGTAGCGGCGAGTAGGTGGTAATGCCTGCACACAGCAGCGGAGCCACGGCGGCAAGCTGTTCTTCCGGGTGGCGGATACGCAGCACGTAACGTTCATGCACGACGATTTTTTGCGAATAGCCGCCAAACGTCCAGCCGGGTTCGTCCGGCGTCGGGCCGTTGTAGGTGCCGACCAGTCTGTCGCAGTAGTTTTCCAGCCCTTCCTCGCACTCCGGGCAGCGCTTGCAACTATCGACGATGCAACCGATGCCGACCAGATCCCCCGCCTTGAAACCCGACACCTGCGCACCGACGGCGGAAACGCGCCCGACGATTTCATGGCCGGGCACGCACGGGAAACGCGTCCCTGGCCATTCGGCACGCACCTGATGCAGATCCGAGTGACAGATGCCGCAGTACGCAATGTCGATCTGCACATCGTGCGCGCCCGGTGTGCGGCGGGTGATGCGCAACGGTTCGAGAGGTTTATCGCCTGCATGGGCGCCATAAGCATTTACGAGCATCGGAGTCTCTCCTTTCAGTGGCAGGGAGCAGGCCGCCGGGAAATCGGCAGCGTCCTGTGCGACAAAGTTTACGCCACATTTGTCATGGAAGCATAGTCGTTCTTGTCATTTTGCGTGTAGTCGCAGAGCGCGGAATCCAGATGTCGCGTGGATCCTGCGACTTCGCGCAGGATGACAGGCGGTGGATGCAGGGTAATGCGTGGAGCGTACCATCTTTGGCCAGTAGCTCACGATATCAACTCGGCTGCCCACATGCCTGATTCTGCTGCTCCCTCAGTGTATGGCATGCTCATATAATCACCGGCAAGAACTAACCGAGGCTGCTCTTTAGCACATTGTTCCCGGTAACGTTTCAGGTATTTCGATCTTCCGATGTTTGAACAAGGCTCTGCCACCGGCCATCGATAAATTTGGGTTTGCAAAACGTACTGGGAAATGGATGGAAAAAATATATCTGCGGACTGAAGAACCTGTTCAATGATGGCATCATCAGTCAATGACATGCAGCGCGTTGCAGATTCATGGCAAAGCATGATGTTGAGTAAATGCCCTTTTGCCGTGCAGGAACGATGCTTGTTGTTTTCAATTCCAATGGCGGCGATGTCCTGACGTTCCCGGCGAGGAATAAGGAGGCCATATACATCCTTCAACTTCTCCGGCAGGCTAAATCGTTCATCCGTAACGACAGCTACGTTGATGCTGGCGGAGTATGTGGTTGCAAGCAGTTGGCTGGACAACGCATCTAGCGGCCTCTTCAGTATCAGCGAAGCAGTCGGGGCAGGTACGGCAAGGATAATCCGGCTCGCCCGGCGTTCCCCAGAGGGCGTTGAAACGGACAGCGCTCCGTTCGAGAATTCGATTCGGGTTGCTGGCGTATTCAATTCCACATCGAGATTCTGAGAGAGTTCATTTGGCAGAACCCCTATCCCTCCTTCCAGAGTGAGCGTTTTGGCACGACGCAATCCAAAAGCGATGAGTGCGTGGGAAAGTGCCTTGGAGGTTTCTTCGGGAGTCTGGAAATAGAATCCCTGTAGCATGGGTTCATGGATATATTCCACAAGCTCCCTGTTTATTCTGGAATCTGTTGCCAAGTATGCAGAATCCAGTTCCGACCATTGGCTATAGTCACTCAGGGAACGTTTTCGCAGTTGGCTGCTGATAGCAAGGCTGTTCCAGCCAAGCCTGAACCATGCGCCAGGAGACAGAAGGCCGGAAGTCAAGGCATCCAGGGGGCGACCCATCCGTATCTTGCGTGGAATTCCTTTGCGGACAATTGCGCTGTATTGCGAAGTAGGGCGAATGTGTTGTGAAAGTCCAAGCTGCTGCAACAAGCCGAGAATTATGCCGTACTCGGTAGACAAAAATTGTGCGCCGCGATCAATGATATGGCCATTGATTTGATCGCTTGTCATTCGCCCGCCAACACGGTTTGCAGCTTCAATTACCTTGACCGGAATACCCTTCTGTTTCAAGACATGCGCTGCTGTGAGGCCAGCAATCCCGGCTCCGATTACGAGAACTTCTGTGCAGGAAGTGTCAGATTGCATGGGATGCTCAGCGAGCAGAGCGAGCGGGGTTGAACATGTTGTCAGGATACTTG
>JAITMK010000105.1 GCA_031277415.1 Azoarcus sp. | reverse complement strand
CACACCGAGCAGGCTACGCCGCCAATGTCGCCGATGAGCACCGTCATCGAACCCTGGACGATGATGCCCTGCGCGACGGCGTCTCCTATACGCGAGGCAGGTCTACCGGGCATCAGGGGAGATCCGGGGGCATGGGGTTATTCTTCTCCTTTGGGGATGAAAGTTTCGATCCCAAAACCTTTTCGACTCTCTCAACTGTCCAAGGATTGGCGGCATCCGGTTTTTGTATGAGTTCTTCGAGCTTCATCTGCGGCTCCGCGTTTGAAATTGAACAGAACAGGCAAAAAATTCCCGACAGGCAGGCAAACGACCCCTTTAGCATAGCATTAACATTGCATGTCAACGAATATCATTTCACTCAACCCGGTCAGTTCTATTTTGTCTGCATCGCCTCAAACAACGGGGTGGTGCAGGCGCTTGAACAACAACATAAGCACAAATAACCGTCACTATCCTTCCCGTACCTCCACTCCGCCAGCTTCCATGTCCCAGTGGGCGCGCACGACCATATCGATCGGGTAAGGCTCGAACCAGTAACTGGCCTCGATCCGGAAACGCGCATGGTTGTATTTGTATACGTCGTCCTGCTTGTCCCGGAGCACGGAAACTTTCAGAGATTCCGGCAGGATGCGCGGTTCGAAACAGATAAGCGCTCGCTGTATGCCCGCCGCAACCGTGTCGAGATCGGACTCCACGAAACGCGCGCCCGCCAGGGGTGGAATGCCGAAGTTGAGTACGGAATCCCGGGCGTGCGGAAAATCCTGTACCGGCAATTGCCGATCCAGATTCGTGCAGTTCAACAGCCAGTTCAGATCTCTGAGCACTGCCTTGCGATAAGTTGCGCGAGACATGGCTCCGCTGCCATGCAGCGACAACCTGTCAAGCAGAGTTGGCAGGAACAGATCGCCCACGGGACTCACATTCCTGGACTTACTCATCCGGCACCCCGCCATCCATTAACGAACAAAACAGGCTTTCATCGGGAGTACCGCAATGAACGATCTGTTTCAGGGGAAGATTGCCGGAAGGCTCCGACCACCAGAAGCTGCGGCCTTTGCATTCCTTGAGCAATTCCAGAAGTTCCGGCCATGCAAACCAGTCCTTTTGGGCTTCGTCTCCGGCATTGCCGATACCGATACCCAGATCGCCGAGAATGTTGCCCGTGGAATTTTTTCCGACCTTCTCGCTTTCCATCAATTGCAGGAGAAGGTCGTGCAGGCCATCGACCGGGATACGTTCGCCGACGGCCCGCCGCATCGCCGTATCAACCCGGTAAAGCCAACGGTTTTCCGGCGGCAACATGCTGGAAATATTGTTTTTGCCGGATGAACGCAGGACGATCAAAGGCGAGTAACGCCCCACCTTGTCGACGCTCGGCGCAAGGCAGCCCACCAGAGCGGATTTGCTCCAGATACCCGGGCCGATGACGAAGTGCCAGACAGGTGAAACCAGATAAGCGGCCTGCCAGTCTTTCGGGTGCGAATGCGCAAGCATCCCCATACCGGAAGACATCCACCCGTGAATAGTTTCTTTCAGAGAAACCGGTATCCCTCTGCCGACAAAATCGCCCACCGAAGGCAACTTCCCGAACCAGCCCATGAAAACACCAGATCGTCTGACCGGTATCCTTCTGGCGATAAAATCGCCTGCCGAGGACAGTTTTCCGAACCACTCCTTGAAGACATCAGGCCGCTTGAAAGGACGGAACATTTTCATTGCCGCTTTACTCGTTCCCGGAGGATTCCGGCAGTATGCGAGTCGTTATTTCTTCCCGTTCTCCGATCCATACGGCCAGGGCACTGAAATTGTCCAGATCGGGCGCACAGGGATCCGGTAATTTACCCATCATATCGTCGATCCATTGTTCCGGGGTTTTTGCCTGCCGAAGCATTTCCTCCATGATCTCTTCGCTGACGTTTTCCCAGAGACCGTCTGTACATAACAGAAAAACATCGCCGAATTGCACGGTAAACGGTGCGTCCCGAACGGCACGTTCCGGCATTTCGTCACTTCCCACCGCCGCATACAGCATGTTTCTCTTGCAATTGCCACGCAACGTCCCGGTGAAAAAACCGGCGTCGATCATGGATTGCAGAATGCTGTGATCGGTTGTCAGGCTGTGGGCGCGCCCGTTGCGAAACAAGTAGATGCGACTGTCGCCCAGGTAATTCCAATAAGCAAGCCTGCGCTCCACATCCAGCATCAGGGTTGCTATCGTCGTATTCATGTCGGGAAATTGCAGATTGAGCTTGCGCACATTGCACAAGGCTTCGCGAGCCACCTTCATCAACTCATTGATCGAGTCACCATCGATCCTGGGCGCGGCAGAAAAATGGGCCAGCACTTGCCTGACGACGGTATCCGACGCAAGCGCCCCCCCTTCATGCCCGCCCGTACCGTCCGCCATCACGTAACAACCCTGTGTGTCATTGCCGCAAAAACCGAGCGCATCCTCGTTGGCCTCCCGGCCTCCGCGCTCACTGCGATGCGCTATAGACAATTGCATCATGATCTGCTCGTCCTGTCACCGGATTGTACCGTAAGAATTGCTTTGTCATACGCATCAAGGAAGGCTTTCCCGAAGAACTCCTGGAAATGATCATTTGCTTTTTCCCTGAGCGTATAGAAATAGCGGCCGTACTCGCTCCACAGACGGGCTTTGTATGCCACCGAAAAGGTGTTTTCGATCAAACCGCGAGGAGGAGTCACGTTGCCGAGCGTCGCCGGATTGAAGCTGTCCAGTACATGATTCAGCGCTGCCTGCATCCCCGAGATGACTCCGATCTGGTGAGCGCGCAAATCGACAAAGGCATTGTGTATGGCTTCGGCAGGCCCCAGAAACCCCGGCAGGGGACGCCCGCCAAACATGCCCATCAAAGCGGTATTGCCATCCGGCGAAAACTTGAGAGGATTATTGCGCTCCGGTGCAATCACGGTAACGTTGGCCCTGACCGCCTGCTTGACGACCGCCCGGCCCGCGATCAGTTCCACCGTGCCCTGGGTGTAGTTTCGCAGAGCCTGGCCCAGCGTTTTCATGAAAGCCTTGTCCAATGTTCCCCGGGCAGGCAACTCCATGCCGAGGCCCTCGATGAATGCCTGATAGAGTTCCTCCGCCGTACCCGCCGCGCTGCCTGAGCCGACAGAAGACGCACTGGATACGCTGGGTGCATCGTGTACGCGCGCTGGCGTATCGGATGTCAAAGGCGGTAAAACGGCAGCCGCAGAACCGACATCCGGCGAAAACGCGGGAAGCGGATCGACGGCGGATTGCTCTGCCCCGGGCTTCATCTCAGAGTCACTGAGCAATCCGGCGATAAGGTCGTCAATGTCGTCAAAATCGGCGGCATTGGTCGCATTTTCTGTAGAACGATTGCCAATATCCGGAATATGCGGCTCCACGAGAGGCGTGTGCGCAGTCTCCGGTAATCCGGGTAGCGGATTCTCGCCTGTGTCGGGCAAATGAAACAGGGCACCGAGTTCCGAACCGTGAGTCAGGTCCATGCCGGAAGGAATGTTTGACGCTCTTCCCTTGCCGGACTGCAAGATATCACCAACATCCCCATCAACCCCGACCTCACCGAACATCGCCAGAGGGTCCAGACTTTTGTCATAAGGCAGTTGCTGATTCATCGGGGTATTCAGAGGATCTTGCAGCAATTCATCCATCGTCATGCCGACGTTTTTGCTGTTGATCAATTCATCGCCCTTGCCATCGAGGCTGCCGGGGTCGACTCCGCGCTCGTTGAGCATCTGCATGATGTCGTTCGGTTCGTTGCTGGTTCCGTACTGAAACGGATCGGGTATCTTGTTTTGTTCTTTCTCTGATCCCGGTCCTGCGGAACTCACATCCGACAGGGAGGAACCCAGCAAATCGGCGAGGAAAACATCACCGCCCGTATCGCCCGGCGTGGATGACTTCGCGGGCTGCGTCCCGAGCGCGCTTTTTTGACTCTGGCCCACATAAGCCACCTGCAACACGTAACCGCCGACAAGAATTCTGTCATGATTTTGCAACGGGTGTTCCACACCGGAGACGAGTTCCATATCATTGATGAAAACCGGATTCCCGCTACCGATATTGCGAATCCGGTACACATTTCCGTCCCCAAGGATGAATTCCAGATGCTGGCGTGAGATCACCCGCTTCGGATCGGGCAAAACAATGGCGTTATTCTCCCCACGGCCTATCGTCGCCCCACTGCCGGAAATCGTCCCCGCAACAGGAACCACCGGCGGAAGATCGTTGTAAGTCAAACCCACGATTTCAAGCATTTCAATTCCTCTTTTTTTCACCAGCCACGGTGCGCCCGCCGGATGAACAGCGCCCGCGCAAAACGCCGCGATCACCTTTCACGAGGTAGAAATCTGCCGAGAACGGAGGATCGAACGGGCATTTGACCTGCAACTGATGACGTCCCGTCGAAAGCAGCGCAATCCGCCCTGCCCGTGTCATTTTGCCGGGCTCTATCTCCTCGCCATCGACCAGGAGCGTGGCATCGTCAAGCCCCCATATCGCCAGATGCGGCATATCTGCATTGACCCGTTCAAACGACAGGTTTGGTGTTTCCCACTCGGCGTCTTCTTCCAACTCATCCCCGGATGACGAAAAACCAGGACGGGCCTTCTCCATGACATCTGCCGCATGTTGGCGGGCTGCGTCTGTGGCGGCACCGGTTTTGGCCTTGCCGTATTCTGTCGCCTTGTTCACGACATCTTCCGGAGGGGAAACCAGTTTGTTCATGGTTTTGAGCGCGGCTTCCTGATGCACATTTTCCGTACCCGGGGGAGAATCGAAAAGCGACTTGCAACCGGAAAGGATAACGGTTGCCGCGAACATCAGCAAAACCACGAACAGAACGCCCCAGCGCGCAACAGGGCTGCTTCCTCTCGACATTCCGTGAGATCCCTTCACGGACGGCACATTCCCGGGAAAAGACGGAGATGCTTCTTCCTCCAACACGGGGGGGACAAAACCGTCCGCACCTTCCAGTAACGCCTCCCGCAGAACCGCGACCGATTGAGGCCGCTCCTGCGGTTTCAACGCCAGGCCCGCATCGATGACTTTCAGTATCCCCGCAGGCAAATCCGGCGTGGCACAGTTCACCGCCGATACGAGCGTGTCTTTCATGATCCGTGCCACCGACACAGGCGGCATGGCGCCGCTCACGAGCAGATAAGCCACGGCAGAAATTGCGTAAATATCCGTCCAGGGACCCAGTACCAGTTCGCTGTCATCGGAACCGTATTGCTCTATTGGCGCGAATCCGGGTTTGAGAATGATCGTAGTCGATTCCCTGCCGGCAAGTTCCGTATGCCGGGCCGCACCGAAATCCAGCAGAACCGGCGCGCCGTTCTCCAACACCATGATGTTGTCCGAGGAGATATCGAGGTGATAACACTCTACCGAATGCATCTGGGCCAAACCATCCAGTACCGGCAACAGAAAGGAAAACAAATCCTCGGTGGTTTTCGCCCGGAATCCGTTACGCACCATCTCACGCAGTGTCTTGCCCCGGTAATAAGGCATGACCATGTAAGCGGTTCCGTTGGTTTCAATGTAGCGCAGCACCGAAAGCAAGGCGGGATGCCTGAATCTTGCGAGAAGGTGGGCCTCATTGACGAAACGGCGCAGCCCTTTCATGAACAGTTCACGCTTGTCGTCCTGGCGTACTTCCACCTGCAACGCAGCACCCCGTCCCGCCAAGGAACCCGGCAGGTATTCCTTGATTGCGACTTCCCGTCCAAGGAAAGTGTCGTCGGCCAAATAGACGATGCCGAAGCCTCCTTCGCCGATCACGGAGCGGATGACGTACTCCGCCAGCTTCGTTCCGACAGGCAGCGCGTTGACAGGCACAATCGGTTCGTTTCTCTGTTCATTGCTCATTTCGGTTCTCCCCTTCCGGGAAAAATCTCATCGATGGTTCAATCGCCTTCCCGAACCTCTGCCTTTGGCGGTTCCAGGTCGCGCATCTCGAATTCATAGGCGAAATCCTCATTCTCGGCCTTCAACATGATCCGCTGCAAACCCTGACCTACGACAAGCCCTTCAAGATGACGGCGGCTGATCGTCGGCAACACGGAATTGGTCAGTATCGCATCGATCATGCGCCCACCGGCATCAGCCGAGTTGCAGCGCTTGATGACCAGTTCGACGACGGAGTCATCGTAATCGAAAGACGCGCCGTGCGAACTGGCAATCCGCTTCTGAATGCGGCGCAATTGCAAGCGCACGATGCTGGCAAGCGTCTCCAGACTGAGAGGATAGTACGGAACCACGATGAGACGCCCGAGCAGTGCAGGCGGAAACACTTCGAGCAAGGGTTTGCGCAGGGCGCTGGCCACTGTTTCGGCATCGACCGGCAAATCCGGATCGGAACACAGACTCATGACGAGATCCGTTCCGACGTTAGATGTCAGGATAATGACGGTATTCCGGAAGTCGATCTGCCGCCCTTCCCCGTCTTCCATGCGTCCCTTGTCGAAGACCTGGAAGAAAAGTTCATGCACATCGGAGTGCGCCTTTTCGATCTCGTCGAGCAGTACGACGCTGTACGGACGGCGGCGCACCGCTTCCGTCAGTACTCCGCCTTCGCCATAGCCGACGTATCCGGGCGGGGCGCCCTTGAGCGTGGAAACGGTATGCGCTTCCTGGAATTCGCTCATATTGATGGTAATCAGGTTCTGTTCGCCGCCGTAAAGGAATTCCGCCAGCGCGAGCGCGGTCTCGGTTTTTCCGACGCCGGACGGTCCGCACAGCATGAACACGCCGATCGGTTTGTTCGGATCGTCGAGCTTGGCGCGCGAAGTCTGGATGCGGCGGGAAATCGTGGTCAGCCCATGCCGCTGCCCGATCACCCTGCGTTCGAGGTTATCGACCAGATCGAGCACCGCCTGCGCTTCATTGCGCAGCATCTTCCCGACCGGGATTCCCGTCCAGTCGGCCACGACCGAGGCCACCGCCTGATCGTCGACGGCTGCCAGCACGAGCGCCCGTTCGCCGCGGATCCCGATCAACTCCCGTTCGAGTTTTTCCAACTCGTCGAGCAAGGCCTCACGCGAAACGGGAGCGGCAGCACCCTCATCTTCCGCACTCGAAGGTACTGCGTCCGTTTCCTGAACCACTTCTTCGGGCGGAGGGGCTTCCGCATCCGGCGAGGCGGTTTCCGGATCGCTCCCTGGCGCAGCCAGTTGTTCGCGCAGTTCGATGATGCGCACGATCAACGCCTTTTCCTTTTCCCAACGCTGGCACAATTCGTTTTCTCGTGCTTCCAGTTCCGTGAGTTGGGTGCGAATTTCGTTGCTTCGCCCGGCAGTGTCTCCGATCCCGGCGGACTGCTCCTGACGCAGCATTTCGAGTTCGCTCCGCAGCACTCCGATATGACGTTGACAGTCCTCCAGTTCACCCGGAGTCGTGTGCTGGCTGACCGCTACGCGCGCAGAGGATGTATCCAGCAGGCTGACCGCCTTGTCGGGCAATTGCCGCGCGGGAATATAGCGATGCGACAGTGAAACGGCGGCACGGAGGGCGCTGTCGAGCACCCGAACGCCATGATGCTTTTGCAGCACTCCGGTAATGCCGCGCAGCATCGCTACCGCCTTCTCTTCATCGGGTTCCAGAATCTGCACGACCTGGAAACGCCGGGTCAGTGCCGGGTCTTTCTCGATGTATTTCTTGTACTCGGCCCAGGTCGTCGCGCCGATGGTGCGCAGGGTTCCGCGCGCCAGCGCCGGTTTGAGCAGGTTGGCCGCATCTCCCGTGCCCGCCGCTCCGCCCGCACCGACCAGGGTATGTACCTCGTCGATGAACAGGATGATCGGTTTGGGAGAATGCTGGACTTCTTCGATCAACTGGCGCAGGCGTTGCTCGAATTCCCCCTTCATGCTCGCGCCCGCTTGCAACAGGCCGACGTCGAGCGAACGCAGTTGCACGCCCCGCAGATCCGGAGGCACGTCGCCGCTGGCCAGGCGCTGCGCGAAACCTTCGACCACGGCGGTCTTGCCGACACCTGCCTCGCCGGTAAGCAGCGGATTGTTCTGACGGCGGCGCATCAGAATGTCTATCATCTGACGGATTTCATCGTCGCGCCCAGTCACGGTATCGAGTTCGCCCTTGGCGGCGCGTTCGGTCATATCCACGGTAAACCGGTGCAAGGCTTCCTGCTTGCCCATGACCGCCGGGGCCATTGCGCCTGACGCTTCGCCGGGAGCCGCATCGCCATAGGTCTGACCGGCGCTTATCACCCCGTCCTCGGGGCTGCCCGCGATGAGCGAAGCCATCTGCGCCAGGCAATCATCCGCATCGATTTTCGTGAATTGCTGTGAAAGCGACAAAGTCACGCCGCGCAGGATCTTGTCGGTCAGCAGCGCGCACAGCAGGTAGCCGCTGCGCACGGCCCCCGCGCCGAAGGAGAGCGAGGCCATGATCCAGGCCCGTTCAGCCGCAAGATCGATGTCGCCGGACAAATCTTCGATAGCCAGCGCCCCAGTAGGCAGACGTTCGAGCGCTGCGAGCAGATTGGCGGAAAGCTTGCCGCCATCCACATCGTAATGACGGAAAATGCGATTCAAATCGCTGTCGTCGAGCTGGATCAACTGGTAGAGCCAATGACTGAGTTCGACATGCGGGTTACCGCGCAATTTGGCAAATACGGTGGCCGATTCAATGGCCTTGTGCAAAACCGGATTCAACTTTCCGAAAAGCGCTACACGGCTGATTCTGGACATATAAACCTCAACGTTTTACTAATTGAAAATTGAAAGGCTGCACGCCATGCGTGCATACCAGTTCTCTACTCTTACCCCGGTGCTTCAGCAACGCGCGCCAGGACGTTCTCCGGCCTCTCCCCTTTCAGGGCAAGGTCGCCGCGATCTTCCCCGGCGGTGAGCCGCCCAAGCCAGGTCGTCCATCCCAGCATTCCCGTGGCCGCGCCAAGACGCAGGGCCGGGATTTCGTCATGCCGAAGGATGAGGCGCGTATCCCATGAAAATTCGATCCCCACATAATTTCGTACCCAATCGCGCAATTGACGAAAATGCTTCTGCCCCGGCAGAAAGGCCCGGTACCGGTCGAACGACAGCGGACCGACATGGATGCGAAACCCGTACTGACGGTCGAGAACCGACATACCACAAATTGCGCCACATCCCAGTCGGTTGGCGGCAACCTCGTTCCCCAGACGGGTGCAGTCCTCCTCCCTGAGTTTGAGCCGACGAGGCATCCATTCCTGGATACGAAAAAGGCAACCAAAAAAATTCCGCAAAATTGCGCTCAGCCCTTCCGGATTGCGAGACAACCTGACCAGATGCCCCGCCATGTAGCGCCGGGCGTGACCGGGAACCGAATCGCATTCGTCGAAGAAAGGCTCGCCGTAACCGATCAGGCTGCCGACGTAACGGGAAAAATGATCTTTTTCCCGTCTGTCGAGGCTCGGCGCAGCCTGCACGCTCGCCCAGGCACGATAGAACAGCAGCGCGAAACGGTGATGAAAAATATCGAGAAACCCTTGCAGGGCGGGATCGTTGTCGTATTCGCAACGTTCCCGCGCAAACTCGGTGAAATGGATAGGCATCGGGCCATTCGGCCCGTACAGGCCGAACGCCATCTGCTCGATGCAGGTGTACCCCTGGGCGGTACGGGCAAAACTACTCAGGGTTGCCGGAGCAAAACTGAGCGACGGTTTCTGGCTGATGCGCACAACTTCGTAGGCAGGACGTTCCGCCGTACCGAAACGGGGAAACGACGGATTGCGCGCTTCCAGCCAGCGCATGATTCCGAACCAGTCGAAACGCCACGGCTCCCTGCGCGCTTCTTCTGCAAAAGGGATATCGGGTGCTCCGGCGGCGTTTTTGGCCTCAGGCATCCGGGCGCCCCCCAAAACGCGGCGGCCAGACTGCAATCTCACCCCGTATCGCGCTGTGAAGCGACAATTCGCAGAATGTGTTCATGGAAACATGCCGCGCCAGAAATTGCTCCAGCACGCAGCCGAACAGGTACGGACTGCTCCCGTCGAAGACCAGTTCATCGATTATGGCCTTGATGCCAACGCCACGGCCAAACACCAGCGGCCCGGAAACCGGCAAACGGCGGGTCACGGAAACGGATTCCATCTTGACAATGGATTGCCCGTGCCTGGCCATAGCCGGATCGGCAAGCGCCCCGTACAGTCCGAGCAATCCCCGCATCGCCACCGCACCCGCTTCGGCATCCAGGCTGCGCATGGCGAGATAGTTCAGCGACAAATGGCTGATCAGCCGCCAGGTCATCTCTCGTTCGGCCACCGAAAAACGAGGACGTGAAGGGCCGCGCAGAATACGCCCCCAACTCATGGGCATATTCGTTTTCACCGTCAGATCGCGCGGGTTGTTGACAGAAATCAGCAGCGGCAGATCACGGTTTGTCAGCAGCATCGACAGCGACAATTGAGCGAGTTGTTCCGGCCAGGGCGCTTCGTTCATATCGACGAGCGACAGGAACACCTCGGAACCTGCATAACTCGAACGCGCCCCGCTGCGTTGCGAGGACTCCGATGCCCGCCGTACTTCGCGCCGCGTCGTGAAATAGGCTTCGCGGTCACCTGCCTCGTTGCCGACGTAATGGTAAAAAGGGACAAAACGGGTTACAGGGTTGTTGCCGCGATCAAACCCTTCAACGGTATCGATCCGGTATACCTCGTAATCCCTGGGCTTGGTGGGATCCGGAACGACATGCTGCTCGGAGGAGGAATGCGTCAACACCAAGCGAATTCCCCGACGGTTGAACACGTTGATGACGGGCACACAATCGAGTTCAAAGCAGCCCTTGTGCACCACACCGGAAAGCGCGGCGATATCCCGGTCGATCAGAATCGTCAGATCGAAAACTTCCCTGCCCAACTGATCGAGAACAGGCCGCAACCCGTTGATGGAAAAGAAGAGAAAACGCTGCGGGAACGTGAAGTACTCGTGCAGCAACCTGTAACCCTGAAAGACTCTGGGGTCGGTCGGCAACAGTGCCTGATCGGGCTCAAAACCTTCTGCCCGCAAAGCGTCGGCGGGAAGATACGTGGCCCCGCTGCCATCGGGAGCACTCACCATCACCCCCAGGCAATGACCGAGCAGTTCTTCGTATATCCGGGTTGCGAGCGCATCCTGGGCTGAAATGAAAAACACCAGCCGGTCAGGATGCGGCTGTCCTTTTTCAACCTTGGCCCGGTAGCTCAGAGTCAGCCGGATTTCCCCCTGCGGCGCCTTGCCGCCATGTACACGAGGCAGACCGCTCGGCTTCTCGGCAAGGACTCCTGCCTTCGCTTCCTGGATTTTCAACGGCCAGGCTTCCATATCCTGCGCTGTCACAAACGAGCAAGGCGTCGAAGTCCCCGGAACAATGCCGCTTTCGAGCACCGACCCGCGAGGCAGGCGCGCGGTGGCCCGTGCATCGGCATCCGGGTTCAACGGTATCTGCACGATGGCCATTGCCGGCGTCGGCGCAAGGTAATGCGGATAAACGACTTCAAGCAGACGTTGGGAAAAGCGTGGAAACTCGGCATCCATCTTCAGATGGATACGAGAAGACAGGAACGCGAACCCTTCCAGCAAGCGTTCGACGTAGGGGTCGGCTACGCTGCCCGCCTGCATGCCGAGGTGACCGGCCACCTTTGGAAACGAGGCGGCAAATTCCCCCCCGAGTTCCCGCAGGTAAGTCAACTCCCGGTTGTAATAGTCGAGAAACCTTACGTCCATTCTGGCTCAACCTCTCGGCATAGCCTGTGGACATCTGAATCTTCTCAGCTCCGGCAGATTGAACGGATTGTTGCTGCTTGCCGGACGAATTTCAAAAGTCGACCTGCGTCCGCCGACGTTGAGTACGACCTCGAAAACATCGGGGTCTGCGCCAGGGCGTATCTGCCCATGCTTGTCAAACAGCCGATGCAAGGCCCAAAGACCCGATTCGTTGACATTATTGACGCCACTAGCGGCCATCGGCAGCAGTGCCAGACGAACCTCGCCGCTACCCGAACCGGGCCAGGAGACTGACATCGGCACGCTCGGTCCGTGGGAGTACCGCAACTGTTGCCCCCCGATGCTCAGAGTCAGGTTCGTAATCGAAGCATCCATAAGCAGCGGTTTGATGGTGAAAGAGATTTCGGGCTGATTTCCGCCACGGAAAAAGGTATCCGTGATGGTGCGAGCCTGCCTGAATGCAACAGGCAAGTTTGCGCCCGTTCCATACTGTTGCCGGAACCGGTCCATCCTGCCGCCCGGCGCAAACACGTCCGCGAAATCATTCTTGGCAACGCTTCTTTCTGCGCCGGCTGTGAACGGGTAACGACCTTCAATCGTCCTTCTGCAGAATTCCGTCACTTCGTCTCTCAGGTTTTGGGTGTCGTTCCTGTTTCTGTCAGTTTCAATGGCCTGTCTGCTTCCTGCGGCAACCGACCTGACCACACCCCTGAACGGTTCCGGCAATACCCCCGGCGGCGTGTTCAACAACGACGTCAGGGAGGAAGTCTCGGGCATTGGCTGGCGGTTTTCCTTCGCGTAAACCGCAAGATCCAGCAGATCCTTGATACCCTTGAGCCTTGCCATCTCATGCTGTATCGGGGCATTGCTGCCATCCCCGCCACTGCCATTGACGAACTTGCGCAAAGGGGCGAAATGCCTGTTGACGGCCATCGCGGGATCTTCTTCCCGGGACGGCAACTGGCCGGTTATGGCACTTCCTGCTCCCGAAACACCCACCACACTGTCAACCTTCTGTTTGGCACTATTTTCGACCGATGTGGTCAATGCATCATTTTTATTGTCCGGCTCTTTCACCAGTTCCGTTTCCCGCACCACGCCCTTCAAGAAAAGAAGCAACTGCGAATTCTCCGAGGACAGCCGCGTGACAACCTGAGCCGCGTTCTCCAGCGTTGTCGATTCGGCCACTCCCACATTGTCGATGTAGTTCTGCCAGTTCTTGATGTATTCATTCGCATACAGCATAGTGACGGATCGTTTCAGTTCGGCGCCGTTCGTCGCAGTATTGCTCGTGTTTTCATTGATACCGAGTACCCACGATTCATCCTTTTCGATGGAACCCAAAACGCGATCTCGTTCCTTTTTGAATAATTCATATCCACTCAAGGTATACAAGCCCGCAATGGATTGTGTTGGCTCTCCCCTCTTGAAAACGAGCGGCCATACTTGTCCGTCGAGTTCGCCCATCGTTGAAAATCTTTGCAGGCCGTCAAAATGCGAACTGCTCTTCACACGTCTGTAAACACGTTCTGCGGGCGTTTGCCTGTTGATTTGATCGCGGGCTTTCCTGACCAGTTCCTCGTTCTTCGTTTCGGGAGAAGTCAGCGCATCCATGGCAATCAATGCTTTGATGTGGCGCGCAAATGACCTCCTGTCTCCTTCAGAGAAAGTGCCTCCCAGGGAAGCATCCACAGACTCGATAAAGGCTTTTTCGGTAAGGCGATCCCGGTCGTGCATCATCAGGTAGGTCTTCAGCACGTCGTAGGAGGTGTCGGTATCTTCGGCATCCACGCCACGACGCAGAATTTGTTCCAGGTCGGACTCGACCATCGGTGAAAGGCGCCCCGACAATAACTGTCTGTACACCCCTCTCTCTCCCCTGACTTTCGGCTTGAGGCTTGAGCCCTGAAAAAGCCCGAACCTCCACCATAGCGGAGGATGGTCAACCTGGACCGAATCGGTGTCCAACAGGGTTTCCGCCCTGTCCAATATCGGCAGCAATTCACTGATGTCGGCCTTGGCCGTCAGGGGCAGCCTGGCCAATTCCTCTCCCATCCTGGCAACGTTGGCGTCGACTTCATCGAGGTAGCTCTGGTTGTTATGCTTGCTGGTGGCCCAGGCCAGAGTCACGCCTGCCAGCGCAAGCACGCTCAAAACGTATCCTCCCGCATGCCAGGCATATGAACGCCGCTCTGCGCGCTGATCCTGCCCGGCAATATGCGCTTCCCCAAAAACGACCTTGCTGAGGAGTTCGTGCAGAAAGTAAGCCTTGCCTTCCCCGGCGACGGCCGCCTTCTGCGGACGCTGCACCTGGAAGCCCTGTCCAAGCGCGTGCACGACGCGATCAAAGGGCGTGCCTTCCTGCGTGGCGCTGGTGAAATAAATGCCGCGCAGGAACGGGGATTCCGAAAAATGAGAGCCTTCCAGCAAGTCCGACAGCATTGACTTGAGGATTTGCGTCAGCGCGCCGAACTGCTGCGGGAAAGCGTAAATCAGTTCGCGCCGGGCCAGATCGGGCTCGGCCTGCAACACATCGACCAGACCGGCGTTGATCCGCGCCTGTAAAAAATCGCACTCACGGGCAAGCCCCCCCAGGTCGAACCGGTATTTTCCGGAAGGGTCGAGCGCCAGGGTCGTGCCCCAAACCTGTGCGCGGCCGGAACGGTCGAGTGTCGAAAAATACTCGTCAAACCCGAGCATCAGGTCGCATTTGTTGATCAGCAGGTATACCGGAAACGACATCCCGAGGTCGCTCCGCAATTCGTCAAGCCGTTTGCGCAGAATGGCTGCGTGCTTCTGGCATTCGTCGCGTCCCTGCCCGAGCAGTTCGGCCACCGACAGCATCACCAGCACACCGTTGATCGGTTGTCGGGTACGATTTTTTTTCAACAGCGAAAGAAAACCGCGCCACTCAGCCTTGTCCACCTGCGCGTCGGTCTCGTGAGTGGTGTAACGACCGGCGGTATCGATGAACACGGCTTCATTCGTAAACCACCAGTCGCAATTCCGGGTGCCACCGGCGCCACGTATCGCCGCCGCGCCGATCTTGCCGGAAAGCGGAAACGACAGACCGGAGTTGAGCAGCGCCGTGGTTTTCCCGACGCCGGGCGCGCCAATGATCACGTACCAGGGCAGTTCGTACACATATCTGCTGCGCCGCGTGATGCGCCCCCAGAACGAGGGTTCTCCGGACTCGAACCGTGTCTTGCGCAATATATTGAGCGCCTCGGCGAAGCGGTCTTTCAGAATGGCCGCCTGACCTTTATCTTCGGCAGACTCCGCGCTCAAACTCGCGCGCAACATATTGGCAATGCGCTCGTTCATGCGCCCGGCACGCCAGCGCGAAATCAGCAGGCGCACCAAACAATAGATGAGGATCAGGGCGATCAGGCAGATCCGGGCCAGTGCCGTTTCGAGCGGGCGTACTTCGCCGAACGCGAGCATGTCCCCGAACATCCAGATCATCAGGCAAAGCGCGATGACGCCGATCGAAATCCACAAGACGCGAGAGCGCAAAAATTTGAAAAGACTTCTCATGATCACGGTCCGGTTCCCGGTCGGTTGGGCTGTCCCTGCACGGACTGCCTGATGGAAATTTCAACGCGTCGATTCCTTGCGCGGCCTTCCGGTGTTCCGTTATCCGCAACCGGGTAATCTGCGCCATATCCCTCGGCCCTGGTACGATCCGTACTCCCCAAACGGTTGTCGAGCAGCTTCTTGACCGACTCGGCGCGCGCCTGCGACAAAGCCTCGTTGGAAGGAAAACGCACGCTGCGGATGGGAACATTGTCGGTATGCCCCATCACGATTGCGATGACCTCGACGCCCCGGATCGCATTGGCCACTTCATTGATCGCTTCCATGTAAACAGGACGGATGGTGACGCTCCCGGACTCGAACAGGCCATCACCTTTCAGGGTAACGATGCACTGCCCTGCGCGCGGCGTCACTGTAACGAGGTTTTTGTCCATTTGCCGGGTCAGGACGGCACACAGATCCTCCACGATGCGCGGTGTTTTGGGACTCTCCGTGACCAGCGGCGGAATTTTCAGGGATTTCAGTTTTTCGGAAGTGACATTCAGACGCTCGCCCAGCGAAAACAGAAACAGGAAATAAATCCCTATTCCGATCAAGACGCACAACATCGCCACGACCCAGGGCGGAACCAGCCGCCAGGCGGGAGGCGTGGAACTGACGCCTTGCCAGTGCAGCGAGAGCCGGTTTTCGTAGCTGCCTTTGCTGTTATTGAGAATCGTGGCAATCCGCCTCTTGAGCATCTCAAGCTGACTGTAACCATTGTTCTCGATTCTGAAACGCCCTTCAAAACCCAGGGCGTTGCAGTAGTACAGTAACTCGATCAGATCTTTATGACGTTCAGGGTTTTGCGCAAGGCGGCCCAGAAGCTGGTAATACTTTTCCCCGCCCCAGGTTTCATTATGAAAGGAAACGAGCAGGCTCTGCCTGGCCCACACGCCGCGCCCTCCCCACGGCGTCAGCGCCGCAACTTCATCGAGAACGGTACATAGGCAATAGCGCGCCCCGATCAGATCCTCACGCAACACACCAATCGATTGCGCGCGCTGCTCAAAACGGTTGATCTCCGAAACCAGGTGATTTCGCAGTTTCGCGGGATCGTCAAGCTGATGCATACCGCGAATCTGAGGAATCATGTCGAGAAGGCGATTGGCCGCCCATACGAGCGGATTCACCCCACTGGCGCTGTCATAATCCAATTCCAGCGCGGATGGCTGCCGCGCGGCTTGTACGTTCAGGTTCATTTGCGTATCGCCCAACATTCAAGCGCGAGACCCGGGAAATCCCCGGCGATATGCAGTGCCATCGCCGCGCTTTTCTCCATGTCCTGCCACAACTCGTGCCGGGTATCGATCTCGAAATAACTGAACCCCGTGTGAAATGGAAGCTCCCGTGGCGCGACAGGCAACGGACGCAAAGAGACGCCGGGAAGATGCAGGTTGATGAGATCGCGGATTTTTTCCACCGGCCCGATCTTGGTCTGAGCCGGAAACTGCGCCTGTATCTTTTCCGGCGGCATGTTCGCGTTCATGGCCAACACGAAAGAAGCCTGTTTGAGCAGGGTACGGTCTGGAATCACCGCGATTCTGATCCCGAACTTCCTGGTTTCCAGTTCTATACGAATGACCGTTTGATCGAGCACGATCGCCAAAGCTTTACGCAAATCGTTCATGAGCGCCCTGAACGTCGCCTGCAGATCATCATGAACATAGACGGGATATTCCGGCGCGCGCCGGTTTGCCGTGGAAAAGGAACCCAGTTCCCCGCCCAGGCAGATCAGGTCCGCATAAAGGCGTTCCGGGTGCAACAAATCGATCGTTGCGAGGTGCAATATCAGCGGATGCCAGCGGTTGATGAACGTCAACAACAAAAAATCGCCGACTTCGGAAATTCCGCCACGGCCGCCCGCCGACAATCGCCCGGCGAGGACTTCCCCGCGTTGTTTGAGCAATACCGACACTTCCTTGAGGAACCCGGACAGGTTTTTCTCCGCACCGCAATGCAATGTCGGTGGAATATATTCTGGGTCTATGCGTAATTCATTGTTCACCTGCCGCTCGACGGCCTTGAGCATCCCCATTGTCGTCCAGCCGTGCGGCACGCTGGTTTCCAGCTCCAGTCGAAAACGAGGGCGCCCCACCTGTATCTCTGCCTCTTGCGCGCCGACTTCATTGCCATCCCTGCTCTTGAACGTCACAGCCCCGAACCGTGCCGCGCTGACATCTTTCTCATCGTAGATGACGCTTTCCTCGCCTTCCCGTGCCGGGGGCAAAACCAGGCAGACCTTGACGTCTTTCGCGTGCGGTGGAAAATCGAAGGCAAGCGGCTGGATACTGTCCTCATCCAAATCAAAAGGCGTTCCGTCCGGCATCACCCCCCGGGCCTGCTGTACGACGACCATTCCCTGCTTCAATGCATTGGGATCGATTTTCAGCGCGGAAAATCCCCAGAAAAACCCCGTGGAAGAAGAAACGCAGCGTTGCACATAAGATTCGATGTAGCGTTCCTGTTGCTGAAAATGCTGCGGGCGCAAGAACATTCCTTCCGACCAGACAACCTTGTTGATATAGCTCATCCGTTACCCGACAAAAGAAAAGTTTTATGAATCATGACATGAAATACACATACGTATCGAAACCCTCGTTATGGAACGGCTCCATGCCGACGTCGCTCCTCATTTTCCGGAAGGTTCCTCCTCCTCGATCACCACGCCGTTCTTGTCCAGAACAATGAACAGCCGTTTGGTCGGCGACACGGACTGAGTCCAGAGGCGTCCGGCCAGATAAGGCTCCGGCAACGGTACGACTGCGCGCCATGTGCTGCCTCCCAGGTCGCGGTAGCCTGCGGCGACCCCCAGGAACTTGCTCTCAAGCATGGCACGCTTGCGCACGACTTTGACTTCGCCGGGAAGTAAAACATGTTCCTCGCTGGAAAGTTCATCCCCTTCCAGCGATGCTGCGCCCTGCCCCATCAATTCAAAATAGTCAGCGGACTGAAACCGAGAATCGTTTGAAAGTTCGAATATCTTTACAATGATCGGCGAAGGTCGTCCCGCTGTTGTCGGATTGACGTTTTCCAGCGCACCAAGAGTAATTTCCAATGGAATCGGGAGCTTTTCCCGATCTCCCGTATTCACTTTTACTCCCGACGGGCACCCCGAAAGCGCCACCCCGGCAAATATGCCAACAAGCCAATATGCAATCGAACGCACGATCTTTAAATACACTTTGCATACTCTCCAATGTCGTCTGTATCCGCAAAAAAATAATGCCTTTCGACTATGTTGACCATGGAATTATAACAAGATACAATTTGAGAGTCTATTTTTCACAATCATTTTTACTTCCGGTCTGGTTTTAACTACCTTTATGGCGGATTCTATTTTCGATTCTACGCTCTTTGAACCGGCAACCTCTGCCGGTGAAGACCTGGAATACGTTGTCGCCTTTTCCGAATTCATAGCGCTTTCAACCCCCCGAGAAGAACGGCAGGTGGGCGAGCATGTCATTCCGGCGCAACCTCCCAACTGGAGCGAAGTCCTCAAATCGGGGTGCAGTCTGCTCGAAAAAAGCCGGGATTTACGCATCCTCATCAAGGTTTGCCAGGCGGCCTTGCACAAATACGGTCTGCCGGGCTTGGCCCAAGGGCTGGCCCTGATGGCGCGATGGATCGAAAACGATTGGGATCATTTATACCCGCAAGTCGAAACGGATGGCGTTTACGATCCTCTTTTCCGCTGCAATGCCATTTTAGAAATGGCTGATCGTGGAGGGCTTGTCCTCGCCTTGTGGCAAGCGCCATTCCTGGAAACCTCCATTGGTACGGTAACCATGTTTGCCGCAGAGCAGGCGCTCGAAGGCATCCAGGAGGAAGGATCGCTCGTTTCCTCGGCTGACCAGCTTTCCCTGATGCTGGTTGCTGAAAAAGATAGAAACCAGGACCGCCTGGACGCGGTCTCTTCCATTTCTTCTTCGCTGGCTTCAATCAGTTCCACGTTCAAGGCACGGCTTGAACCGGAATATCGCCCCGATATCGATCCCCTGGCGAAAACCGTTACCCGCCTCGAACGCTTCGTCGCCGAACAACTACAAGAACAAGAGCAGCAAGAACAACCCTCTCTCGACCAAACTCCCGGGCACGAAAATATGGGTGCAGCGCCGAAAACGCCGATGACGCTGCCTTCCGCATTGAACTCCCGCACCGATGCGTGCAAGGCACTGACGCTGGCGCGCGAATACTTTGAACGTCACGAACCGTCCCATCCCGCCCCGCTGTTGATCCGGCGCATCGAGCGGCTTTGCGGTTCGGATTTTCTGGCTATCATTCAGGAATTGATGCCTGAAGCTGCGAATAT
>JAITMK010000100.1 GCA_031277415.1 Azoarcus sp. | reverse complement strand
CACACCGAGCAGGCTACGCCGCCAATGTCGCCGATGAGCACCGTCGCCGAACCCTGGACGATAATGCCCTTTACAACGGCGTCTCCTATACGCGAAGCAGGTTTACCAGGCATCAGGGGAGATCCGGGGGCATGGGGTTATTCTTCTCCTTTGGGGATGAAAGCGATGTGAGATAAACATTTCGGACGACGCATTTTAAAAGCGAAATTGATATGTCCCCAAGGGCGTTGCGTCCAATATCCAAACGTAGCATTTGGTGAATCACCGGGAGTGAGGCCATATGGATCATTCTGAATATCAGGATAGGACTCTTTTATTCTGTCGAGCGTAAAACAGCTTGCTTCATCGCTTAGACTGACGATGAGCCGGATCAATTCATTTTTAGCGATTCTGAGTCGCAGATGCACTTCCTCGATAATCAAATTTTCCTCGAAAAGAAGCTGGCCCGTTTTATGGATTACAAATGTTTTTGTTGAACTGGTTTCGATAAGTTTTGATCCCAAAACCTCTTCGACTCTCTCAACTGTCCAAGGGTTGGCGGCATCCAGTTTTTGTATGAGTTCTTCGAACTTCATCTGCGACTCCGCGTTTGAAATTGAACAAAACAGGCAAAGAATCCCCGACAGGCAGGCAATTAATCCTTTTCGCACGGCATTAACGGTTTCCATAATTCTTGTCATACCAATCGCCATGATAATCCTGATAGGTTTGGTTCGTGTTTGACGTTCTTTCGCCTGTTGCGAAAACACTTCCAATAGTATTGTATTACGGGTAGCAGCCGCATTACCGTCGCCGAACCCTGGACGATGATACCCTGTGCGACGGCGTCTCCTATACGCGAAGCAGGTCTACCGGGCATCAGGGGATCTCCCGGGGAATGGGGTTATTCTTTACCTTTGGGGATAAAAATAATGCTGGACAAGCATTTCGGACGGCGTTCCTTGAAGCCGAAAGAGATATGCCCCCAAGGCCGTTCTGCCCAATAGTGCGTCTCTTCATCCAATGAACGACCACGAGGGCCGCCCAAGGGACTCACCTTGACACTGGGATAGGAGTTTGTGATTCTATCAAGTGCAAAACAACTTGCTTCATCGCTTAGGTCAACTATAAGCCTTATCATTTCATTTGTAGCCACCCTGAGCCGAAGGTGCACTTCTTTGATACTCAATCCCTCCTCGAAAAGAAGCTGGCCCGTTTCATGGATCACAAATGTTTTTGTTGAACTGGTTTCGATAAGTTTTGACCCCAAAACCTTTTCGACTCTCTCAACTGTCCAAGGGTTGGCGGCATCCAGTTTTTGTATGAGTTCTTCGAGCTTCATCTGCGGCTCCGCGTTTGAAATTGAACAAAACAGGCAAAGAATTCCCGATAAGCAGGCGATTAATCCTTTTCGCACAGCATTAACGTTTTCCATAATTCTTGTCATACCAATCGCCATAATAATCCTGATAGGTTTGATTCGTGTTTGACGTTTTTTCGCCTGTTGCGAAAGCACTTCCAATAGTATTACGGGCAGCCGCCGCATTACCATCGCTAAGATACTGGTCATAAGCCGCATTATAAGCGGCATGATTGGCTGAATTACCCGCAATTCCTATATTTGCGCCACCATTCCCGATGATTTCCCGCTGTACCTGGATATTTTTCATGGTTGCCGCGCCTTCATCTGCAAAAGCACCGCTCAAATACGCTTCTTTTGAAGAAAAGTCCGGCACATAAGGATATTTGGCATGCCCTACCTCATGGGAAATTGTTTGCACTACCCTTTCTGGGTTGTTTTTTTCGTTACTGTCAATAGAAATGACTTTTCTGTATCGATCTGCAGTACTTCCGCTACCCGCTGGCCCATATTGAACCTGCCACTCTTGTGCGTCCAGCGCTTCCAAATCCGCCTGCAATGTCGGAGATTTG
This sequence comes from Azoarcus sp., assembly GCA_031277415.1. Classification (GTDB taxonomy): domain Bacteria; phylum Pseudomonadota; class Gammaproteobacteria; order Burkholderiales; family Rhodocyclaceae; genus WRNU01. The sequence continues at coordinate 4,762 of JAITMK010000100.1, read as the reverse complement.
GCAATAATCGCCTGTACGGCGGGATCACTCAGCGGAGACGCAGCCCCTCCCGGTGATCCAGGTGCGGGCAACTCCGGCGCTGCTACTGCGCCCGCAATCCCCGCCGCCACGCCTGTCGCCAGTGCAAATTTCCCGCCATCGAAATCGGGTTCGAGGATGTTTTTTCGAACCGGCGGCGCGGCTTTCTTTTCGATGACCTCAGGTTCTGCGTCCGGCGCATCAATCGGGGGGTTCTCTTCTTTTGCGCCGTCCGCGTTGGGCGGGGGGCTGGAGGCGCCAGCGTTCCATTGGATGAGTCCCGCGTCGCCGTTGATGGCCGATTGGCCGCGCAGCTCGATGTGCCCGCTTTCCAGGTAGATCCCATCGGGGGTCATCACGATCCTCGACGAGCCGCAGGAAAACTCCAGCGTTTTGCCTACGGCAAATTTCATCGTTTCGCCAATGTTGGCTGCGTAAGTTTTGCCGACTGTGAGCGTTTTCTCCGCGCCGACCTTGGTGGATTGTTTGCGGCCCACCAGGGTGTTCATCAGCATCCCGACATTGAGGCTGTAGATCATCCCGATGTTGCTCATGCGCGCCATACCCACGTTGTCGAGGTTGGTCACGCCTACGGTATCGACCTTGGCGATGCCCGTGAGGTTGGTTTCCGTCATGTCGACGGTCTTCGAGCGGGTGCGATGGACGGTGATCCTCTCGTTGCCGTCGACGGTTTCGGTGCGGTGGCGGTGAATGACTGTTTTTTCGTCCCGGTCAATGGTCTTTTGACGATCCTGACCGACCCAGTGTGTCTCGTCGACTTCGACTTCGATGTCCTGGTTGCGCTCAGCGTGCAGCCAGACTTGTTCTTCGCCCTTGGCGTCTTCAAAGCGTAGCGCGTTGGCGTTGGAGTAGGCGCCTTTGAGTGTGGAGCGGGTCAGGATGCCCGATTGGGTTTTGTTTGCGGGCAATTCCCACGGGGGCATCTGTTCGGCGTTATAGACGCGCCCGGTGATGAATGGACGATCCGGGTCACCGTATTCGTGGTCGACGATAACTTCCTGCCCGACGCGCGGGATGTGGATGCCACCGAAGTTCGATCCCGCCCACGGGTACGAAACACGTATCCAGCAGGAGTCATTCCCGTCCTTTTTGCCGTAGCGATCCCAGTGAAAGTGAACTTTTACGCGCCCGTATTGGTCGGTGTGGATCTCGCTTCCCGCCGGGCCAACGACGACGGCGGTCTCGGGGCCGCGTGTGCGCGGCTTTGGGGTTTTCTGCAAGGAGCGGTATTGACGGTCGGCGGGGAGGGCTTCGATGCGCACGTTGAAGTGCGCGCCTTTGTTTGTTGTGTCCGTGGCTTCGTAGTCGTTGTTGGCGGCTTTATATTCTGCACGGGTGATCATGTATTCGCGGTTGAGCGATTCGACCGGGTGCTTGCCCAGCGCAAAGCGGCAGCCGGGAATCGCGCCACGCACCCGACCCTCCAGCCCGATGACATTCTGTTGGGTTTGCAGGGCTTCGAGCCGAGCCGTGGCGTAGGAGGAGCCATCGCCCGGCTCGATGTAATGCCCTGGGTAAGTGTATATCTCGTATTGGTCGAACAGGTGCCCTCTCGGGTCGACGGATTGCGTCGTCATGTCCTTCGAGGGCTGTTTGAAGTCGTAGTCGCGGTGCTGATACCGGCCCGGTTCGGGTTCGCGCGCCGCACTCCAGTATAGATAATGATCTTCGCTGGACCGCACCTCGTCCGGGGGATAGAACGGAATATGCTCATAGCCACCGAACGGTTCATGGGTACTGAAGTGATCGCCCAGTATCAGTTTCTCACCGTCCGAGCCGTGCTCGAACCAGTAGTAGATGCCTTCGTGCTCGAACAATCGGCACAGGAAGTTGAGATCGGTTTCTCCGTACTGGACGAGGTATTCCCATTTCCGGTACTGGCCCTTGAGACGCCATTCGTAGCGCAGGGCATTTTGTTGCAATACCTTGTCGGTGATGTCCGGCACGCTCATGCCTTGCCAGATTTTGAAGTCGGCGCGACGTGAGGCATGCCAGAGTTTTGGCGCAATGGTGGCCTTGTACTGCCAATGCCTGCCTGCCTTGCCGCACGCTGCCACCTTGATGATTTGCCCGGAAAAGTAACGCTTTATGTCGCGTTGCGCTTCGAGTTCGACCGCGCAGACTTCTCCGATCAGCGATTGCCCGTCGATGTCGGATTTGTCTGACTTGAGTGTGAGTGTGAATGCGTAGAGTTCGGAGAGCGATTCCGTCCCTTCCAGACTCATCGCCCACCAGTCCTCGCCTATCGGAGTGTGCGCAATCAGTAGCCTGTTCATTGCATATCCACGGATGTCATTTCACTCAACCCGGTCAATTCCATCTTGTCTGCATCGCCTCAAACAACAGGTACCGGAGCGACTATCCGCCCGGATAGCATTGGAGTATATCCCATATTCAATACCCGGAAAAAAAATCTGGCAAAACCAGAGTAATGCCTCAGTTTGAACATGCGTCTCGCGCAATCTCCGCCATTTATGGCGGAGATTGCGCGAGACAAAATATAACTTGGCGCCGAAGGCGCCCCAGTACCGTATCGAGGAATCCCATGCCTTCAGGCGGGGGGGACTCAAATCCTGGGCGCGAGAATAGAAGCGTTGTTATCCGGCAAGATCAGTGATCGAAATTTTCTACTTTTGACCGGACGCTAAAACGGGTGCAGCCTCACAACCCGTTCAATGCGCCACACTCCGTTTCAAACATCCGCCTCCACCGTATCCCCTTTTGCCTCCATCCATGCCCGGCGTCCGGCGGCTTCGCCCTTGCCCATCAGCATATTGAAAGTGCGGCGCGTCTCGGTGAGCGAGTCGTCACGCACGCGCACGGGAAGCACGCGCCGGGTGGCGGGGTCCATCGTGGTTTCGCGCAGTTGCTCGGGATTCATCTCGCCCAGCCCCTTGAATCGGCCCACTTCGATACTTTCCGCGCGAATGCCTTCTTTTGTGAGCCGTTCGCGGATGGCGGCAAGTTCGCCTTCGTCGAGAGCGTAGAGGCGCCGCGCTGGCCGCTTTTTGCCTTGGGCGGGAGCGTCGATGCGGTAAAGGGGAGGTTGTGCGACGTAGATGTGACCGGCGTCGATGAGGCGGGGAAAGTGGCGAAAGAAAAGGGTGAGCAACAAAGTCTGGATGTGCGCGCCGTCGACATCGGCATCGGACATGATGACGATCTTTCCGTAGCGCAGACCGGAGATGTCGGGAGTATCGTTCTGCCCGTGCGCGTCGACCCCGAGGGCGACGGCAATATCGTGGATTTCGGCATTGGCGAGGAGCCTGTCCGCATCGATTTCCCAGGAATTCTGCACCTTGCCGCGTAGCGGCAGGATGGCCTGGGTTTCCTTGTCGCGGGCCATCTTGGCGGAACCGCCTGCGGAGTCGCCTTCGACGAGGAAGAGTTCGTTTTCGCTGATATCGCTGGATTCGCAATCGGAAAGCTTGCCGGGAAGCACGGCAACGCCGGAGGTTTTTTTCTTTTCGACTTTCTGGGCGCTTCTTTGCCGCGCAAGCGCCTGCCGGATGGCGAGTTCGGCAATGGCGCGCCCGGCTTCGACGTGGTTGTTGAGCCAGATTTCAAAGGGGTCGCGCACCTGCGCGGAGACGAGCCGCACGGCTTCGCGGGAATTGAGTTTTTCTTTGACCTGCCCCTGGAATTGGGGGTCGAGGAGCCGGGCAGAGAGAACGAACCCCATCTTTGCGCAGACATCTTCCTGTTGCAGTTTGACGCCGCGCGGCAGCAGGCTGTGATGCTCGATGAAAGATTTGAGCGCCTCGAAAAGCCCCGCGCGCAGGCCGGATTCATGTGTGCCGCCGGAGACGGTGGGGATGAGGTTGACGTAGGATTCGCTGGAAATGGATTGTTCGTACCAGGCCAGCGCCCAGGCTGCGCCTTCGCCGGGAGCGAAAGCGGAATCGTTTTCGGCAGCGTATTTCTCACCGGCGAAGATCGGGGCAACAGGTTCCAGTCCGCCCGCCAGTTCCGACAGGTAGGCGGGGATGCCTCCAGGGTAACTCCAGGTCTTGCTCTGGAAACTGCCATCGGCCTGTTCGACATCGAGCCGCACGGACACGCCGGGAAGCAGCACGGCCTTGCTGCGCAGCAGCCGTTCGAGTTCGGCAATCGGAACTTTGGGCGTCTCGAAATATTTGGCATCGGGCCAGACCCGCGTGCGGGTTCCGGTCCGACGGCCACAGGTATCCACGACACGCAGTTCACCGACAGTCTCACCCCCGTTGGCAAAGTCGACGCGCCACAGTTTGCCCTCCCGGCGGATTTCGACTTCCAGCCGGGTGGAAAGCGCATTGGTCACGGAAACGCCAACGCCGTGCAGCCCGCCGGAAAAGGCGTAGGCCGATTTGCCCGAACGTTTATCGAATTTGCCTCCGGCGTGTAGCCGGGTATAGGCGAGCACGACGACGGGGACTCCTTCTTCGGGATGCAGCCCCACGGGGATACCGCGCCCGTTGTCCGAAACGCTTACCGAGCCGTCCAGGTGCAGAATGACGCGGATTTCCTTGGCGAAACCGGCCAGCGCCTCGTCGGCGGAGTTGTCGATCACTTCCTGGATGATGTGTGCGGGGCTGTCGGTGCGGGTGTACATGCCGGGGCGTTCGCGCACCGGCTCCAGCCCCTTGAGGACGCGGAAGGAGGATTCGTCGTATTGTTGCGTGCTTGCCATTGCTGCCCTGAACCTTGTTTGCTGCGGGAAGGGCGCAAGGATAACAGAGGCTAG
>JAITMK010000054.1 GCA_031277415.1 Azoarcus sp. | reverse complement strand
AAAGGAGAAAATTTTTCGGGCAGATGAGGGACAAAGCCATGAAACCGAAATGTGCCGCCATTTATTCATCTCTGTTTTTTTTGATGCTCGCGCCGCTTCCTGCTTCCGCACAAATATTTAAGTGCGTTGATGCCAATGGAAAGGTGACTTACAGCAATGAGGGAAGTTCGAGCAAGGGGTGCAAGCCGATGTCCAACGAGCAGTCCATATCGACCATTTCCATGCGTCCCAGCTCTTCATCTTCCACGTTTCCGAGAGTGAGCGATGATGCGCAGCGGGAACGCGACAGGGCACGGCGCCAGGTTCTGGAGAGAGAACTGGCCGATGAACAGTCGAAGCTGGAGGAAGTGCGCAATGAGCTTGCCGAACAGGAAGCCGTTTTTCAGGACGGCGAGTCCTTCGTCGTAAGAAATGCAAAAGGCGATGTCGTCAGAAGAGGTGTTAACCCCCAGAAAAAACTTGATCGCCTGCAACCTTACCAAGACGCTGTGATGCAGCACGAGCGCAACATCGAAGCACTGAACCAGGAGTTATCCAGACTGCGTTGAACACGCGTCTCGCGCAATCTCCGCCATTTATGGCGGAGTCAAGCGAGACAAAGCATCACTTGGCGCCGAAGGCGCCCCAAGATCGTATCGAGGAATCCCCTGCCTTCAGGCAGGGGTGACTCAAATAACGTTTTGCGGAAAGGCAGGCTGCCTTTCCGCGACGTCATTCTTTATGCCTGACGATTACACACTGATAAACGCCGCCAAAAAACGTTTTTTTCTCCCAAACGAATTGTTCAGCATTGCTTGCGTAATGACTGATTTCGTTTTTCCATAATGCTTCGGCAAATGGTTCGAGCAGTTTATTGACGACTTTTAATATATAACGGATAGGTTGCCATTTAGACGGATTGCCATAATCAACGAAAATGACTTCTTTACCTTTAGGCAACTTTTTCAACATATGGTCGACAATCTGACATTTTTTTTCGTCAGGGACTTCATGCAGAAGAAAGAAACTGCATATCAGATCGTAATCAATGCCTTCTTCACCGGCAAATTCGGCAGCGTCTTTCCGGATTACTTTGCACCACGGTTTATCGGCCAATTTGCGCTCTGCGTGTTCGATCTGTATCGGCGTGATGTCGGTAAGATGGAATATGCCTTGCGGGCCGACCTTTTCGGCAACACGCTTGACCAAGTCACCGTAAACATGCGCTACTTGCCAGACACGCATCCCTTCTCTGATTTTATTCAGATAGGCGCGCATCAATCGCTGATCGTTAAAAAACAATAAAATTCGAACGACAATATTGCGATCCAGCCAGCGCACTTTCTTTGGATTAACATATGCCCAGTCGTACACTTCAGTCATGTACGCGGGAAGGTTTGCGTAATACGGATCATCAGTGGTCAAAGTATCATCTGGAGGCATAACGTTACCATTGAGTCGGGTCAGGGTATCAGTCGGAGGCATGATATTCCTATTGTATAAAAACATGGCCCACTCATTGTGAGCCATTCCAGTCCCAAAAACTAAATTGTAGGTGCACTGCCACAGCAAAGCAATGATTTGTGTTAAGTTTTTATGGATTTTTCAATATGCAGATGGTTTTTTCTTTGAATACGGCAGACTTAAGATATATATAATACATAATATAGGCAGGGGGCAATGACGGTGCTTCGTGGGGAAGCTTTGAATAATTCGTTTGCGAATCCATCGTTACCCTCTCCCGCCCCTTTGGGGCACCCTCTTCTGCTTGCGGGAGAGGGGGATTCGGTTCCCCCGGCAGATAACAGGTTCATCAAAATGAGCGAAGTTCTACGGTAAAATGGCGACTTTCGTGTCACTGGAATGAAATTTTCATGAATATCGTTGCGCGCCTGCCGCATTACGCTCATTTGATTCGCGTTGATTCGCTCGGCAAGCAGGTGGGCACACTGTTGTTGCTCTGGCCGACGATGTGGGGGCTGTGGATTGCAGCCGAAGGCTCCCCCCCCTTGCACCTGGTGCTGATTTTTGCGCTCGGCAGCTTTTTGATGCATTCCGCCGGGTGCGTCGTCAACGACTACGCGGATCGGGATATCGACGGGCATGTGGAACGCACGCGGGATCGTCCTCTCGCCACGGGAGCCATCAGCGTGCGCGAGGCGTTCGGGGTCGGTCTGTGTCTGTTGTTTCTCGCATTCCTGCTGATCCTGCCGCTCAGAAATGCTCTTGTATTCCTGTTGTCTTTGTCGGCGCTCTTCCTGGCGATGAGCTATCCCTTCACGAAACGGTTTTTCCCCGTACCGCAAGCCTATTTGGGGCTGGCATTCGGATTCGGCATCCCGATGAGTTTTGCTGCTGTGCAAAATACGGTGCCGGCAATGGCCTGGTTGCTGATGGCAGCGAATCTTTTCTGGGTGATTTCCTACGACACGGCCTATGCGATGGTGGATCGCAACGACGACATCAGGTTGGGACGCATCCACACTTCGGCCATCACGTTTGGCCGTCACGATGTGGCGGTGGTGATGTTGTGCCATGCGCTCTCCTTGTGCCTCATTACCGTGGTGGGGCTGTGGTTCGGGCGTGGCTGGGTATTTCTCATTGGGGTGGGAGTCGCCGCGCTGGTAGCGGTGCGCGTGTTTTTGCTCATTCGCACGCGGCAACGCCCGGCCTGCTGGCGGGCTTTCATTTGCAATAACTGGGTGGGCACGTCGATTTTCGCCGGGTTCGCGCTGGATTATTTTGTGCGTGGCTGAAGGTGTAAACATGGATTTCATGAAGGCGCTGCGGGCTGCCTGGCGGGAACGCAACAGCCTGCTTTGTGTGGGACTCGATCCCGACCCCGCCCGGCTGCCGTCGTCGCTGGCAGGCAAACCGCGCGCTGTTTTCGAGTTTTGTCGCGAAATCGTGGATGCTACCGCCGATCTGGTTTGCGCATTCAAGCCACAGATTGCCTACTTCGCGGCTTGCCGCGCCGAAGATCAGCTCGAAGCCCTGATTGAATACATCCACATACAGCATTCGGGCACCCCGGTGATTCTGGACGCAAAGCGCGGGGACATCGGCAGCACGGCGAGCCGCTACGCGGAAGAAGCCTTCGCGCGTTACCGGGCAGACGCAATCACGGTGAACCCTTATATGGGTTGGGATTCCGTGGAGCCTTACCTGATGTGGGAGGGCAGGGGAGTGATCCTGCTGTGCCGCACGTCGAACCCCGGCGGTGGCGATTTTCAGAATCTCGATCTCGGTAACGGTGAAAAACTCTATGAGCGCGTCGCCCGCCTCGCTTCCGGTTCCTGGAATGCAACCGGGAATTGCGCGCTGGTGGTGGGGGCGACTTTCCCGGACGAACTGGCCCGCGTGCGCGCGCTGGTGGGGGATATGCCGCTGCTCGTGCCCGGTATCGGTGCGCAGGGCGGAGACATTGCGGCCACGGTGTCTGCCGGGCAAACGAGTGACGGATTGGGGCTGATGATCAATTCGTCGCGCGCCATTCTGTACGCGGGCGAGGGCAATGGCGGGAATTTCGCCGATGCAGCGCGCCGGGCGGCGCTGGATACCCGTGCCGCGATCAATACCTGTCGCGGTGCATCCGTCTCACCCCTGTTCAGGGGTTGAGGAATCTCTCCTCGATCGTTTGCGTGGAGGGCCGTGACCGGGGCGACGGTTCACGGCGCTCGCCGAACAGGGACTCGAACCAATCGACGGAATCATCTTCCTTGGGCGGGGGCCGCGGTGATGGAGGCTGGTTTTCAGCGTAATAGACGTCTTCGCGGCGGCCATCCAGCACTTTGGAGAAGGCAAGGCCCGTTGGACGGGGGGTGGAAACTTCCGGCATGCCGTTCAGCGAAGCGCGCATGTAGTCGATCCAGATCGGCAATGCCGCAGTACCGCCGGTTTCGCCTTTGCCGAGGTTGCGCGGGATAGGGTGACCGATCCAGGAAACGGCGACGATTTTGGGGTTGTACCCGCAGAACCATGCATCCACGAAATCGTTGGTGGTTCCGGTCTTGCCGGCGAGGTCGTTACGGTTGAGGCTGCGTGCGCGAGTCGCCGTGCCTCGGCGCACGACATCCTGGAGCATAGATGTCATTACCCAGGCGTTGCGCGCGTCGACCACCCTTGGGGCATTCCTGCCGGCCACGAGAGGGGTGGCGCGGGCAATCGGTTTGTCGTTGCTGTCCCGGATTTCCTTGATGACGTAAGGATTGATGCGGTAGCCGCCATTGGCGAATACAGCGTAGGCGGTTGCCATTTCCCACGGCGTGACGGCTCCCGCGCCCAGGGCCATCGTCAGGTAGGGCGGATGGTGAGAAGCGTCGAAGCCGAAACGGGTGACGTGCTTTTGTGCGTAGTCCGGGGTGATGCCTTCGAGTACGCGGATGGCCGGAATGTTTTTCGAATGCGCGAGGGCGTCACGCAGGGTCATGACGCCGCCGAATTTGCCATCGTAGTTGCGCGGCGTCCATTCCTGTCTGGAGACGCTGCCTGCCGGATAAAACAAGGGTTCATCCTCGACGAGTGTACCGGGCGCGTAGCCGCGCTCCAGGCTGGCAGAGTAGATGAAAGGCTTGAAGCTGGAACCGGGCTGGCGTTCAGCCTGGGTGACGTTGTTGAATTTCTTGCGGTTGTAGTCGAAACCTCCGACCAGGGCGCGAACCGCACCGGTTTTCGAGTCGATGGAAAGCAGGGCGGCCTCGACTTCCGGCAACTGGGTGAGTTCCCATCCCTTGTCGGCTTTGCGAATACGTACCAGTGCGCCACGGCGTACCCGTTTGGCTTGCGGGGTTTTTTCACTCAACCGGGGAGCAGCGAAGCGCAACCCGTCGCCGCTGATGGAGAGGGTCTGCCCATTACGATAGACGGTGACTTCCTTCGGCGTGGCGTTGAGCACCACGGCGGCGAGCAGGTCACCGAAGTCGCGCGCCGAGGCGATTTCGGCGTCCAGTGCCTCTCCGCCCGATACGCCGGGTTCCAGGGGAAGTGTTTTTTCCGGACCGCGGTAGCCGCGGCGCCGGTCGTAATCCATGACGCCCTTGCGTAAAGCCTGATAGGCGGCTTCCTGTTCGGCACTCGTGATCGTGGTGATGATTTTGAGGCCGCTCTGATAGGTGGTTTCTTCGCCAAATTGTTCGACTGCGATCTGACGCGCGATTTCGGCCACATATTCGGCATGCACTGAAGTCTTGATCAGACCGGCATCTCGCGCTGCTCCGCCGGAAGCAATGCTCAAAGGTTCGTCCAGGGCTTGTTTGTACTGTGTTTCGGTGATGAATCCGGCTTCAAGCATGCGCTGCAGGACGTAACGTTGTCGCTGCTGTGCCAGTTTGAAATTGGAAATCGGGTTGGCTAAGGAGGGCGCCTGGGGCAACCCGGCAAGCATGGCGGTTTCGGCCAGGGTGAGTTTGTCGAGCGGTTTGCCGAAATAGATTTGGGCGGCGGACGAAAAGCCATAGGCACGCTGCCCAAGGAATACCTGATTGATGTACAGCTCCAGGATTTGATCCTTGCTGAGGTTCTTCTCGATTTTGAAGGCAAGCAGGATTTCGTAGAGTTTGCGGTTGTACGACTTTTCCCGCGACAGAAAAAAATTGCGAGCGACCTGCATGGTGATGGTCGATCCGCCCTGTCCGCGCGATTCGGAACGCAGGTTGTTGATGAACGCGCGCAGGAAGCTGACAAAGTCGACTCCCATATGGTTATAGAAGTTTTTATCCTCGGCCGCGAGGAGCGCATCCCTGAGATGGACGGGAACGTCCTGCATCCTGACCAGTATCCTGCGTTCTTCGCCGAACTCATGGATGAGCTTGCCATCGGCGGTGTAGACGCGCATGGGAATGCGAGGCCGGTAGTCGGTCAGGGTTTCGAGGGAAGGCAGGTTGGGCCAGGCCAGCAGGCAGATGACGGTCAACGTGGCCAATCCGACTACCGCCAGAGCCAATAGCGCGGTGAGCGGATAAAGAAGCCAGCGCATGGTGTATCCGTGTGAAATTAACAGATCGCATTATATACGGCCGCAGAGGGGTTTATTAACGGCAAACGATGCCGTTACCGGTAAAGGGCAGGCTGCGGGTCTCATCTGGATACCTCCGAGCGAGAACAATGTCTCCACGGATGAGGGGCGATGTTACTTAATTAAGACATCGACGGAGAAATTTCCTTGTGACGCTTCCGAAAGCCCGCCTAGAGTGGGGCATGTGCAAGAAAACTGGACACGGTTCTCAACATGATGAAAATAAAGGATTTTTTCCGTGGCTGATATTTCTCTCTTCGGTTCAAAGTCGCGTCAACTCGCCGGACTCGATATATCGACTTCGTCGATCAAGCTGCTGGAACTGGCATCCGGCGAACGGGGCGCGCTGCGTATGGAACGCTACGTGATCGAGCCGCTTTCGGGCGAAGCCGTAGTGGACGGCAACATTGCCAACTTCGATGCGGTGTCCGACTGCCTGCGGCGCGCGCTGAGGCGTTTCGGCTCCGGGGTCAAGAATGTTGCTATTGCCCTGCCGGCTTCGGCGGTGTTTTCCAAGAAGATCGTTTTGCCTGCCGGTTTGCGTGAACTGGACATGGAAATGCAGGTCGAGTCCGAGGCCGCTCAGATCATTCCGTTCGCGCTGGACGAGGTCAATCTCGATTTTCAGGTCATTGGCCCGGCGGGCGCTCCCGACGAAGTGGAGGTGTTGGTTGCCGCCTCGCGCAAGGAGCATATCGAAGACCGGGTCGGTGTGGCGGAGTCCTGCGGATTGAAGGTGACGGTAGTCGATGCCGAACCCCTGGCGCTCGAAGCCGCTTTCGAGTTGGCGACCCGGCATTTGCCGGGCGTGGATGCGGGCAAGCTGGTGGCACTGGTGGATATCGGCTCGGCGGTGATGAATTTCATCGTCCTGCGTAATGGGCAGAGAGTCTATTCGCGCGAACAGGCGTTCGGCGGACAGCAGCTTACCAAGGATATTTCCCGTCAGTACGGCATGAACATGGACGAAGCCGAGTCAGCCAAGCGTGCGAACAACCTGCCGGGTGATTACGCGGAAACCGTGTTGCAACCGTTCATGGAGAACCTGGCGCTTGAAGTCTCGCGTGCCTTGCAGTTTTTCTTTACTTCCACGCACTACAACGAAATCGATTACCTCATGCTGACCGGGGGGTGTGCGGCACTTCCCAATCTGGCGGAAGTTGTCGGCAAGCGTACCCAGGTGAAAACGTCTACCGCCAATCCCTTTGCAGGCATGGCAATAGCATCAAAGACGGGAACCAGAAAACTGCTGGCCGATGCTCCCTCCCTGATGGTGGCGTGCGGCCTGGCTCTGAGGAGATTCGACGAATGATAAAGATCAATCTCCTTCCTCATCGGGAAGAAAAACGCAAGGAGCGGCGGCGTCAGTTCTACACGAATGCCGGGTTGATGCTCGCGCTGGGGGGATCCATCTGGCTGCTGGTACATATGTTCAACGCCAGAAACATCGAAACCCAGGATGTGCGAAACGGATATTTTCAGAACGATATCGTTGCGCTCGACCGGGAAATAGAGGGGATCAAGGAATTGCGTGGCCAGATAGATCGTCTGCTGGCTCGCAAACAGGTAATCGAGACCTTGCAGAGCAACCGGGCCGAAACGGTGCACCTGTTTAATGAACTGGCCGCACGGATGCCGTCCGGGGTCTTCCTGGGCACGGTGTCGCAGTCCGGCGGCAAGATCACCCTGAAAGGCTACGCGCAATCCAATGCCCGCATCTCCAACATGATGAGCAACCTGAACGATTCACCGTTCCTGGAAAACTCGGAAGTGGTCAAGAGCGTGGCGGAACTGCTCAATAACCGGCGTGTGTATAGCTTCGAGATCAATGTCTATATCAGGAAGTCTGCCGCGCCCGCCAACGAGACGGCGGATCGTGTCGCGACAACACAAAAGGGCTAGAAAATGAAAGGCATCGATTTTCAGCGCCTGCAGGAAGATTTCCAGGGATTGAACTTCAATGATCCCGGTGTCTGGCCGAAAGCGCCAAAGCTTGTAGCCTACGTGCTGATTTTGGTTGCAGTGGTCGGCCTAGGCTGGTTTTTCGACTGGTCGGATCAATGGAGCCAACTGGAACAGAAACAGCAGGAAGAACTGAGGCTGCGCGAGAGCTGGATGAACAAAAAGCGCCAGGCCGTCAATCTCGACGAATACAAGCGCCAACTCGAAGAGATCAACCGTCAGTTCGATTCTCTCGTCCGGCAGTTACCGGGTAAGGCGGAGATGGAATCCCTGCTCTCGGATATCAATCAGGCCGGGATCGGCCGGGGCTTGCAGTTCGACCTGTTCCAGCCTGCCAGGGACGACATCCGGGATTTCTACGCAGCGGTTCCGGTCACGATCAGCGTGACAGGCGGCTACAGCGAGTTGGGGGAATTCGCCAGCGACGTTGCCAAGATGCCGCGCATCGTCACGATCAAAAACATGGTTCTCACGGCCGCTTCGGCTCAGGCGAGCGGCAAGAGCAAGAGCGTTTCCTACGATGGCCGCCTGAAGCTGGACGCGACGGCAGAAACCTATCGTTACCTCGATGAAGAAGAACTGAACAGGCAGCGAGGAGACAAAAAATGAAGAAGGCCGCGCTTGCTGGAATAGTGCTGGGATGTAGTGTCCTGCTGGGCTGCGAGAGCGAACAGGAAGACATTCTGAAATGGATGAACGAGCAGGCTGCCGGAATGCACGGCGCAGTCAAGCCTTTACCGGAAATCAAGATTTTTCCGGTCGTCGATTACGATCCCCTGGATGAGTTGGAGCCGTTCAACACGGCCCGTATCGAACCGGCCAAACCGGAGAAACGCCGCGTGAACGACCCGCGCCTCGACCCGGACAGGCAGCGTGAACCGCTGGAATCGTATCCGCTGGAAACCTTGAGGATGGTCGGTGTGCTTGGGAAGGGCAAGTCGATCAACGCCCTCATCCAGGCGGATAAATCTCTTTATCAGGTACGTGTCGGTAATTTCATAGGACGGGATTATGGAAAGGTCATTTCTATCAATCAGGATTCGCTGGAGCTTCAGGAACTGGTTGAAGACTTGAATGAAGGTTGGATTGAACGGGTTACAACAGTGCATCTACAAGAGCGGCAGGAGGCGGTAAGATGAAAAACAAAACGCGAATGTCATTGCTGGTAACGGCAGTGACGGGGTTATCCATATGCTGGCTTCCTGCACAGGCGCAGGCACAGCCGCTCACCCCGGTTCAGGGGCAAAGGGTTGCTGCCACCAACCTCAACAGCATCAAATCGCTCAATGTGGCGGACGACGGAGGCACGCTTTATGTGCGTCTGACCACGAAAACGCCCCTGAAAGCGACACCGGCCAGCTTTACTGTGGCCAACCCTCCAAGGATCGCGTTCGATTTTCCTGGCATGGCCAACGAGCTTGGGCAGAATGTCCAGAACGTCGAACGCGGCGATTTGCGCAGTGTCAACATCGTTCAGGTCGATGACCGCACCCGCGTAGTGCTCAATATGGCCAAACTCCTGGCCTACGATATCCGCGTGAACGGCAACACGCTGACCATCGCCCTGTCTCACGGAAACAGCACGACGGCATCTGCGCCGAACGCTGCCGCCAGGGCGGCGGCGCCCGCGCCCGCGTCGGCACGGGCTGCGTCGGTACCTGCAACGGCACGGGCTACGCCGGTACGAGTTTCGGCGCTTCCTTTGGGACAGAGCATCAATGACATCAACTTCCGGCGTGGCGACCGTGGCGAGGGCAGGGTGGTCGTCCAGCTTTCCGGCGCCGACGTGAACGCCGATGTGCGCCAGCAGGGCGGTAAACTGGTGGTGAATTTCATCAAGACGACGTTGCCGGACAACCTCCGCCGCCGGTCGGATGTCGTCGACTTCGGCACGCCGGTGACGCAAATGCTCGCCGAACAGCAGGGCGAGAACGCTCGTCTGACCGTGACGCCTACCGGGATGTGGGAACACAACGCCTATCAGAGCGGCAGTCAGTTCGTGCTGGAAGTCAAGCATGTTGTCGAAGACCCCAACCGGCTCGTGCAAAGGGGCGGCGGGCGCGTCAAGTACGCGGGCGACAAGCTCTCGCTCAACTTCCAGAACGTCGATGTGCGCTCGGTGTTGCAGGTCATCGCGGACTTTACCGACTTCAATATCGTCACGTCCGACTCCGTACAGGGCAGCCTTACCCTGCGGCTGAAAGACGTGCCCTGGGATCAGGCGCTGGACATCATTCTCCAGGCCAAGGGGCTGGACATGCGCAAGAACGGCAACGTGATCTGGATCGCGCCCGGCGAGGAGCTTGCGGCGCGTGAAAAGATGATCAACGAGGCGCGCGCGCAGGTTGAAGAACTGGAACCGCTGCAAACCGAGACTTTCCAGATCAACTATCACCGTGCCAAGGAAATCTTCGATTTCCTGAAGAAAAAGGATCAGACCGTACTCTCCAAGCGCGGCAGCGTGGTCGTCGATGATCGCAGCAACAAGCTTTTCGTGACCGATATCGGCTCGCGTCTGGCTGATCTGCGTCGGCTCATCACTGAAATCGACGTTGCGCCGAAACAAGTGCTGATCGAAGCCCGCATTGTCGAGGCTCACAAGGGTTTTAGGCGTGACCTTGGCGTGAAGTTGGGCCTTGGCAGTAGAAACCTGGAGAATGTGGGGGCCAGTGGCGCGCAGCTTGGCTTCGGCCAATCCAGTATCGGCAATTTTGATCCAAGCGGCGCTTCGAGCGGGAAAGATTTAGCACCAGCAAATATATTCGGATCAATTGGCCTGACGATCGTTAGCAGCAATCTCTCACGGTTTTTGAATATTGAGTTGCAGGCGCAGGAATCGAACGGCAACACGCGCACCATTTCGAGTCCGCGCGTGTTGACCGCCAACAACGTTGAAGCATTGATCGAGCAGGGGCACGAAATTCCATACCAGGAAGCGTCAAGTTCCGGCGCGTCGACTACCTCGTTCAAAAAAGCGGTGCTTGCGCTCAAGGTCAAGCCGCAAATCACACCGGATGGCCGCCTGCAACTTGCCATCCAGGTAAACAAAGATACCCCGGTTACTGACGCCAGTGGAAATATCGGCAGCGAACCCCCGCTCAAGACCAATAGCGTAAAGAGTGACGTGCTGATCGATAACGGTGGGACCGTGGTGATCGGCGGTATCTACACCGACAATGAAGACAATGGTGTACAAAAGGTTCCACTGCTGGGAGATATTCCCGTCCTCGGCCATCTATTCCGTTCGAGCACCAAGTCTAAGACAGAAACCGAACTGCTGATCTTCGTGACCCCGCGCATCGTCGATGAGGCTTTGACCATGCGCTGAATCAGACGCCTCCTGATGCTATGATACTGGGCGGTATTCCAGCGGGAATGCCGCCTTTTTATCTTCTCACGACAAAGACAAGTGACCTGTTTGATCCTGATCGGCATGATGGGCGCAGGCAAAACGACAGTGGGGCGCGAGCTTGCCAAGCGCCTGAATTTGCGTTTTGCCGACTGCGATCATGAACTCATCGCGCGCACCGGCGTGTCGATTCCGGTCATCTTCGAAATCGAGGGCGAGGCCGGTTTCCGCCGACGCGAGTCGCGGATGCTTGCCGAGTTGCTTACCGAGTCCGATATCGTTATTGCCACCGGCGGCGGCATCGTGCTCGACCCTGCCAATCGCGCCCTGTTGTCGGAGCACGGAACCGTCATTTATCTCAACGTGCCGCCTCATGTCCTCTGGGAGCGCACCCGGCGCGACCGCAATCGCCCGCTGCTCCAAACTGAAAATCCGCGTGAACGCATCGAGGAACTGTACCTCCAGCGCGATCCTCTATACCGGGCAATGGCCGACCTCATCGTCGACGGCGAGCGCGGCTCCTGCGCGTCGATGGCGAGCCGGATCGAAAAGGCGCTGGACGAATACGCTAACAGGAAGCCTTTATGCACACTTTGAATGTCGATCTGGGCGCGCGCAGCTACCCTATCCACATCGGAACCGGTCTGATCGACCGCGCGGAACTCATCGATCCCTGCCTGTATTCACGCCGGGCCGCGGTCGTGACCAACGAAGTAGTCGGGCCGCTCTACCTCGAACGCCTGTGTGCGGGACTTGCCCGCGCCGATGTGGAAATCGTCCCCATCATCCTGCCTGACGGCGAGATGTACAAAGACTGGCAGACCCTCAACACGATCTTCGATGTCCTGCTGAACGCGCATTGCGAGCGATCCACTACCCTCATTGCCCTCGGCGGCGGCGTGGTGGGCGACATGGGCGGCTTCGCGGCGGCCTGCTACCAACGGGGGATGCCTTTCATCCAGATCCCGACCACGCTGCTCGCGCAGGTGGATTCCTCGGTGGGCGGCAAGACTGCGATCAATCACCCGCAGGGCAAGAACATGATCGGAGCCTTCTACCAGCCGCGCCTGGTGCTGACCGACATCGCAACCCTCGGTACGCTGCCGGAGCGGGAATTTTCGGCGGGACTGGCAGAAGTCATCAAATACGGGCTGATCCGTGACGCCGCGTTTTTCGTCTGGCTGGAGCAGAACATCGATGCCCTGTGCGCCCTCGACGCCGATGCGCTCATCTGGGCCATCGACCGCTCCTGCCGCAACAAGGCGGAAGTTGTCGCCGCCGATGAAACCGAACGGGGCGAACGCGCCTTGCTCAATCTCGGGCACACCTTTGGTCATGCCATCGAGACCGGCCTTGGCTACGGGCAATGGTTGCACGGCGAAGCCGTGGCTGCTGGCACGATGATGGCGGCGGAACTCTCCCGCCGTCTCGGGTGGCTGGACGGCTTCGATGTGGCGCGCATCGAACGCCTGTTTGATCGCGCCGGATTGCCTGTGCATGGTCCGGCCCTGGGGGTGCCGCATTACCTGAAATTGATGGCGCACGACAAGAAAGTTGAAGCAGGCAAATTGCGTTTCGTACTGTTGCGCGGCATCGGGCAGGCCGTGGTGACGAGCGATGTCAACATCCGCGATGTCAGTGCGGCGATAGAAGCGCGCTGCCGGTGAATACGAACATGCTTGCCCCTTACGCCGTCACCGAATCCGTTTCCCGCGGACGTGCCCATGCCGAGCCGCCGCCGCGCGAACGGGGCGAATTCCAGCGCGACCGTGATCGCATCATCCATTCAACGGCTTTCCGTCGGCTCGAATACAAGACGCAGGTTTTCATCAATCACGAGGGTGATCTTTTCCGCACCCGCCTGACTCATAGCCTGGAAGTGGCGCAGTTGTCGCGTTCCATTGCCTGCGCGCTGGGGCTCAACGAAGAACTGGCCGAAGCCGTTGCGCTGGCGCACGACCTTGGGCACACGCCGTTCGGGCATGCCGGGCAGGATGAATTGAACGCCTGCATGAAGGCATTCGGCGGTTTCGAGCACAATCTTCAATCGCTGCGCATCGTTGACGCGCTCGAAGAGCGTTACGCAACCTTCGATGGACTCAACCTGATGTTCGAGACGCGGGAGGGCATTCTCAAGCATTGTTCTCTGGACAATGCCCGCATTCTTGGTGAACTTGGGCGGCGCTTCATCGAAGGAACCCGGCCTTCGCTCGAAGCGCAGATCGTCAACCTCGCCGATGAAATGGCCTACAGCAATCACGATGTCGACGATGGTCTGCGTTCGGAACTGCTCACGCTCGAACAACTCGACGCGGTGGCGATTTTTGCGCAGTGCCGCCGTGAGGTGGAGTCTCGCTGGCCGAATCTGTCCGGACGGCGGCTGGTGCATGAAACCATCCGCCGCATGATCGATAAGCTGGCGTTCGATCTCATCAACCGGACTCGCGCCAACGTCGTGGACGCGGGTGTGGAAACGCTCGGCGATGTGCGCGCCGCTCCGGCGCTGGTGGAGTATTCCGAAGAAACACGTTTGAGGCTGCGGGAATTGAAAACCTTCCTGTTCGACAATCTTTACCGCCACGAACGGGTTTTACGCATGACGCACAAGACGCGGCGCATCATCGCCGACCTGTTCGCGGTCTACATGGCCGATCCGGATTTGCTGCCTGCACAACATCGCGCGAACGCGCGTGATTCAGGCTCCGACTCCGGCAAGGCGCGCGCCATCGCGGACTACATTGCCGGAATGACCGACCGCTACGCGATAAAGGAACATCGTCGGCTTCACGGCAAGATTGAGACCAACGACCTGCGTGGCTGAATGCGTGCTTTCACCACCCTGTCATTCCCGCGTGCTTCTGGCGGGAATGACAGGGAGAACAACCAAAAATGCGTCATCCCCTTGATCAACGGGAATCCAGAGATCGTGGCCTGGACAAGCGAAGCGCCGGAAAGAGGGGAAACAATAAAAAAACGCGCCAGAGGCGCGTTTTTTTATTGGCCGGGCTTGCTTAGCGCGTGCGACGCCGACGGGCAATCGAACCCACTACGCCGAGACCTGCCAGAAGCATCGCCCAGGTTTCAGGTTCGGGAACGACGCCACTGATGGACACCAACCATTCGCCATTGGCTACGTTCGGGTACAGAATGCCGGGGTTTGGACCGTTGTAAGCAAAACTGGCAGCGATATCGCTGAAATTGACAGAGTCGCTTATGAGGTCATTTGTCGAGTTGCCGATGGTGAAATAGTACGTGCCGTCAGCCAGACCACCAACACCAAAAGAAATTTTCGCGTTGCTGTCTGCGAAGACGAAGTCATCGTTGAAGTCGATCTTGTTACCCGTCAGCGGATTACCCGCTGCGTCCCGTGTGAGAACCTCCCACACGACCAGGAAAGGATCAAAGCTGTCTACCGAAGCACTCGTGGACAGAGTGACGCCACTGTTATCAAAGAGGCTGTCCACCGTGAATGAGCCGGTCCAGAGATTCGTTACATTCTCGAAATGGAACCCGGTATTCACATTGGAGAACTCAATCGTGGCGGCCTGAACAGAAACCGTAGCGGAAAAAAGGCCGACAGCCAAAGCCGCGGGGAAAAACCTCTTGCTCATAACCAACTCCCTATGAATGATAAGCTTGAACTGCGTAACTACTATAGTCTACAGAACTATTAGCAAGATTAATACCAGAAAACCTATTCATATGATTCTATGAAGAATATTTTTGCTTAAACTATTTTCTATTACTGTTGTGTAAAAAATCCCGACTCTTCAAAAACCTGCTGTCATAACCTGGTGGTCATCCTGCCTGGGCAGCCAAAGTGCCAAAACCACGCTGGTGAGCAGTGTATCACTTATGTGTGACAAAAATATTACCCGTGTGCGACAAAACAACATCCTGTAAAAAATCCTGACATCATCCCTCTCCCGGCTCAGTTCTCGGCATTTTCCCCGGCGGGGCCGACATTGCTCCTGACCAGGTTGCGGATCAGACCGAGCCTGCCGTGAAAGAAGTGATCAGCCCCCGGTACTACGATCACCGGGAGTTTCTGAGGGCGCGCCCAGTCCAGCACATTGGTCAGGGAAACGGTATCGTCCATCTCGCCGTGGATGATGAGGGCCGGGATGTTTTCCGGAATGGCGGGTGTTTTGTAATGCCTCGAACTGCCTCCGCCCACACCCTCGGTCATGCCTGCTGCCATGCCGACCAGGATGAGATGACGCGGAGTCGTGCCTGTGGCGGCCAGATGGGCGGCGAGCCGGGTTTGTACATAGGCGCCGAACGAAAAACCGCCAAGGATCAGGGGCAAGCCTGCGCCCCATTGTGTCCGCGCCCAATCGAGTACGGCCAGCATGTCTTCGGTTTCACCTTCGCCGTGATCGTGTTGCCCTTCGCTTTTGCCGACTCCCCGGAAATTCGGCCGCAGGGCCGCGAATCCCAATTCCCGGAGCGTGCGACTCAGAGTCGTGACCACTTTGTTGGTGTTCGTGCCGCCGAAAAGCGGATGGGGGTGACAGACGAGCGCGATGCCTCGCGCCTCGACGGGAACATCGATCTGGATTTCGATTTGTCCCGCTGCGCCGGGTGCGAAAGCGGAACTTGCGGAAGCCGGGAGTTTCATGAAATGACTCCTGATCAAAGGATGTGGGTCAGGCAACTGGACGTTTGTTTTCGAGCCGCTCGCCCCGGTACATGCCAAGGGCGGAAAGGTAGGCCAGCGCGACAAAGGGCCAGATGGCCGCTATCAGCCTGCACAGGCCGTAAAAATTCTGGTAATTGGCCTGGATAATAACGGGTTCGCTGCTGACGTTACGCAGGAAATAGGGGCTTTCCGGCATCATGTTGATGAGCAGGGAAGCCATCAGAAGGCTGGCTCCCGCCAATGCATGTTGTGCCACCCTGGGCAGGCGCAGGGCGATGAAAAGCAGAATGACTCCAACGAAAAACCCGTATCGGACCCCCGGCGTCAACCAGGCCAGCGGGCTGGAGGGAACGAAAAAGCAGGCAGAACCGACCAGACGCGCGGTCATGCCCAGTAAAAGCAACGCCACGACCGGCATCGGGCCGGATGCGCGTAGCGCGCAGCGCGCGAACAGACCGATGGCAAGCATCATGCTGGCAGTTTGCGCGGTTTCGAATACGATGAGGCGTCCGGGCAAAAAGGGCAGCGGCGGCGCAATATCGAGGAGCCTGCGCAATTCGCCCCCGGCAAACAATAACTGATTCGGTGTCAGTTGCACGAATACCCAGAGAATGATGAGTATCATGGCAGTGTCGCCGATCAGCCCGCCATCGGCGATGAGACGTTCCCTCCAGCGTGCCAGGCCGCGTCCCGGAGCGAATATCGCCTTCCCCCAGCGTGCCCCGAGCAATGCCCCCAGGAGCGTGCCCAAACTGTTGGCGGCCAGATCGACGTTGCTGGAAATGCGTGTAGGCAGAAAATTCTGAATGGTTTCCATGCAGAAACTGAGCAACGTGCCGAATACCACCGTGACGATTATTTTTCTTTTCCGTGTCCAGGATTGTGGCAGCGCGGGGACGAAAACAAAACCTAGTGGCATATAGCCAATAATATTGATGATGATTTCTCCGGCTGTGTAATACTTTGGCCAGGGTGCGATCAGATAATCGAATAGCGGCAGCCCCATTTCCCGCCAGCCGCTCATGGGATACAGACTGGCGCAGATCAGAAGTGCGATATAGACAACGGCGAGGTGGCGAGAGAAGGGAGAGGACACATCAAAAAGGCATGGCGTTGCAAGTGGGCGAGTTTAGCGGAGTTTTCCGGGCGTGTACCGAGTGAAGCGATCTATGGAACCCCTGCAAAACCCTTCCTGTCATTGCAGCACAATGCGAAGTGAAGTCGCAGAATCCAGACGCCGCGTGGATCCTGCGGTATCAAGCAGGATGACAAACGGTGGATATAGGGTAATGCAGATGTTCCTATGCTTTTCTCCAAACTTCTTTCCGGCTAAAGTCTCGCATTCGCCAATCCTTTAAGCCTTTTCGCCGTGCGTCTTCTGCGCCTTGTCAAAATTATTTCTCTCAGTCTGCGGTTCGGCCTTGATCGCATAGTTCTCGATGCTGATTCAAGCGGGCGCTTCGTGCGCTGGTGGGGCAGGTTGTTTTTCTGGCGCAAGTTCAAGGAGCCGAGAGGGGTGCGTTTGCGCAGGGCGCTGGAAACGCTTGGTCCGATTTTCATCAAGTTCGGTCAGGTGCTCTCGACCCGGCGCGACCTGCTGCCATCCGATCTGGCCGACGAACTCGCCCTGTTGCAGGATCGTGTTCCGCCCTTTCCGACCGAGCAGGCCGTTGCTCTGCTGGAGTCGTTCTACAAACGCCCGGTCGACGAGGTCTTCCGGCGTTTCGAGCGCGTGCCGGTTGCTTCAGCTTCGGTGGCGCAGGTGCATTACGCCGAACTGCCTGACGGCACGGAGGTTGCGGTCAAGATATTGCGGCCGGGGATCGAGAAAATCATCGAGCACGACATCGACCTCCTGGAAATCGGAGCCTTGCTGCTGGAGAAAGTCTGGCCCGGAAGCCGACGCTTGAAACCGCGCGAAGTTGTGTTCGAATTCAGCAAACATCTGCGCGATGAACTCGACCTGATGCGTGAAGCGGGCAATTGCGCGCAATTACGGCGTAATTTCAAGAACTCTTCCCTGCTGGTCGTACCCGAGGTGTACTGGGACTGGTGCGGTTCTCGTATCATGGTGATGGAGCACATGCAGGGAACACCGATTTCGCAAATCCCGAAGTTGCTCGAACAGGGAATCGACATCAAAGCGTTGTCACGAGCCGGGGTCGAAATTTTTTTCACCCAGGTGTTCCGCGACGGTTTTTTTCACGCCGACATGCACCCCGGCAACATCTTCGTGGATCGCAAAGGCCGCTATGTCGCCCTCGATTTCGGCATCATGGGAACCTTGAGCGATATCGACAGGGATTATCTCGCACGCAATTTTCTCGGTTTTTTCAAACGCGATTATCGCAAGGTTGCGCAGGCGCACATCGATGCGGGATGGGTTCCCGCGCATACCCGGGTCGATGAGTTCGAGGCGGCCGTCCGCAGTGTGTGCGAACCGGTTTTCGACCGCCCGCTCAAGGATATTTCCTTCGGCAAAACCCTGTTGCGTCTGTTCCAGACGGCACGCCGGTTCGAGATGGAAGTCCAGCCCCAACTCGTGCTGCTGCAAAAAACCCTGCTCAATATCGAAGGATTGGGCCGCCAACTCGATCCCGATCTCGATCTCTGGACAACCGCCAAACCCTTCCTCGAACGCTGGATGCAGGAACAGGTCGGCTGGCGGGCGCTCCTGCGGGAAATAAAAACCGAAGCGCCCGGTTGGGCGGCTATTTTGCCGCGCTTGCCAAGGCTCACGCATCAGGCGTTGGCCAATGGGCATACACGGCGCGTAGCCCTTGAAGGGCGAGTTGAAGAAATCGAGCGCCTTCAGCGCTTCAACACCCGCCTCATCGTGGCATTTTCCGTTTTAGGCGCCATACTGCTGGCGTTTGAAATATTGCGGTTTTTCCGGTAGTTCCCATAGCGACCTGTGTGCATCTGCAACAGTCTCGCTTTCTATGGTCCCGCAGGCGCAAGTAATTGATAGACTTGCCGCCTTTTTGTTTTCGATGGATGTTTTTCCGGGACGCTCCGTATGCACACCCAGCTGCTCCTGCTTGTCATCGTTTATCTGGCCATATCTATAGCTATAGGGCTTTTTGCTGCCGCAAAGGTGCATAACGCCAACGATTACATCAACGCAGGGCGGAATCTGCCCATGTCCGTGGTGCTTGCGATGGTGTTCGCCACATGGTTCGGCGCTGAAA